>JAIPGP010000147.1 GCA_021735645.1 Candidatus Cloacimonadota bacterium | reverse complement strand
ACAGGCGAGAAAGAATTGGCAACGTAGAAATTAAGTTTAAGGTAGATAATTTATTGGGTGCTGATGGGTAATTGTTCTTGACAGAATATAATTATTGATAATTATACTAAAAGATGATTACTATGATTGAAGAGGGGAAAATGCGAAGATTGAGGGAATGAGGGATTGACTGAATGACGGAAAGAAGATGAGAAATAGATAAGTGTAAAAGAAAAGAGGATAATGTGAGAATGAAAAATGAAACAATTCCAGACGGGACAGAGATATTGCTATATAAGACGCAAGATGGGGATATCAGGATAGAAACCAGAATGCAGGCTGAAACGGTGTGGCTCACACAGGATCAGATGTCTTTACTATTTGATAAAGCAAAATCTACTATAAATGAGCATATTGGGAATATTTATCGGGAACAAGAATTAGAGCAATCAGCGACAATGAGAAAATTCGGAAATTCCGAATTTTCTACTAAGCCAACTAATTATTATAATCTTGATGTGATCATTTCAGTAGGTTACCGAGTTAAATCCAAACGAGGAACTCAATTTAGGATATGGGCAACGCAACGGTTGCGTGAATACCTGATCAAAGGATTCGTGATAGATGATGTGCGTTTGAAGGAATCTGGGGGAGGCAATTATTTTGAGGAATTACTGGCACAGATCAGGGATATTCGATCAACCGAGAAGATATTCTGGCGGAAAGTGCTGGATATTTATGCTACCAGTATTGATTATGATAAAGATAATGAAACGACACGAATATTTTTTGCTCAGGTTCAGAATAAGATGCATTGGGCAGCCCATGGACATACAGCAGCAGAAATCATAAATTTAAGGGTAGATTCTACAGCAGAAAATATGGGCTTAACTAATTGGTCAAAAGGAGTAATTAGAAAACGAGATGTAGAGATTGCTAAGAATTATTTGAAGAAAAATGAATTGGATATTTTGAATCGTATTGTGAATGCTTACTTAGAATTTGCCGAACTACAGGCATTAAATCATCAAGTTATGTATATGCGAGACTGGAAAGAAAAGCTTGATTCATTTTTACAATTATCAGGTAGGGAAATACTGGATCATGCTGGAAAGATAAGTCATATAGAGGCTCTTGAAAAAGCTCGATTGGAATATGAGAAGTTTCATAAAAAACAGCTTGAACAGCCAACTAATGTAGAAAAGCACTTTCTGGAAGCAAGGGAAAATATCAAACAGATAGTAAAGGCTAAGATTGATAATGAGTAGAATTGGAAAAGGGAGAGGAAGATAGAGTGAGAATGTGAGAAGGTTAGAGGGTTAGAAAGTTAGAAGATGCGAAGATGGGAGGGGGAGCGAGTAATTGAAAATGTATAATGAAAGATGTTATAGACAAGCGAAGATTTTTCACCACAGAGGACACAGAGAGTAAGTATTTGAAATTTGATAATAAAAAATTATTGATAGTGGTCAGGAGGAATTTATAATCTGGTAAATCCTTTAATTCTGAAAATCCTGATTCAGATAGCAGGTATATTAAGATTTGAAGTACATTATCACGGACGCTGAGTACAGCTAATGTACACCAAAATAGGTGATTATTCTTGACAGATAATAATTATCAAGAATTATACAAAAAGTTAAATATTGAGATCTAAGAGGGGAATATGTTATGAAGTATTTTTGTTTAATTGTTTTGGTTTTATTGATTTTATCTTGCAGTGAAGATTTATCTATAACTAATCCTTATGATACTGATTATGACTTGCCTGAGCCTGAGAATGTACAGATTGAACATATATCTTTAACGACAATGAAAGTAACCTGGGATTATGATTTGGTTAATATTGACGGGTTTAGGATCAGTAGAAAGCAGAATGGCGTGTGGCTGGAAGATACAATAGTCGCTGCTGAGCAAAATACATATACAGAAGAAAATGTGCCGGTGAATGAAAATATACAATATAAAGTTATTGCTTTTGCGGGAAGTAATCATTCCAATGATGTAGTCTCAGTTGTTATTGATAATACAATTCCAGCTCCGGAGAGTTTCATTGTCGCTCAAGAAAATGTACATTGCTATGATCTAACCTGGGAGCAGGATCATATTGTGGGTGAAGATGGTTTTATCATCGAAAGGAAGATAGAGGATGAGGAATATTCTCAGATTGCGATATTGGAAGAGAATGCTGAAAGTTATCAGGATGACTGGGAAGATGCCAGACGGGATGTAAATTTCGTTAGATACCAGATAAAGGCATATTTGGGTGAGGAGTATTCCAGTAATGTAAATACCAGCAACCAGATTATTAATGCTCCTACAAATATTAGTTATGAAAGATTGGCAATTAATCGGATAGCATTATATTGGGAGGATACTTCTGAAGGAGAACAGGGTTTTAATATAGATAAGAAAGTAGGAGATAATGACTGGTTAGTTAACTTTGCTGATATAAAAGAGGATAGTACATACTGGGTTAATGAGAATGCAGAACTTAATGAAAATCTGGTTTATAGAGTTTCTGCTTATTATGGAGAAATAGTATCAGAATCAGGTCTAACGGGTGTTATTGATAATACAATTCCTAGGCCAGAAAATTTATTATTAGAAATTATAAATGAAAATGAAATCAGACTAACCTGGGAATACGAATTGGCAGGTATTGATTGCTTCAGGATAGAGAAAAAAGAAACTGATGGTGCTTGGGAATTATATGAAGAAAATATTTCTCCAGAATTGAGAAAATGGGAAGATGATAGTTGTAGTTATTTGGATAGTTACAGAATCATGGCATATTATCAGGAATATGATTCAAGTTATTCCAATGAAGTAACGTTTGGAATAGAAGGTATGACCTACGTAAAAGGCGGCACTTTTGAGATGGGTGACCATTTTCAGGAGGGAAGTAGCGATGAACTTCCAGTTCATGATGTTACAGTTAGCAGTTTTTTTATTGGCATTCATGAGGTTACTCAGGGAGAGTATGAAGCTTCAATGGGTACAAATCCGGCTCATAATTATGGTGTTGGTGATGAATATCCAGTGTATTATGTGAGTTGGTATGATGCCGTGGAATATTGCAATGCCCTCAGTGAACAGGAAGGATTTACTCCCTGCTATGATCTTTCAGACTGGAGTTGTGATTTTGAAGCAAATGGTTATAGATTGCCAACAGAGGCGGAATGGGAATATGCAGCGCGAGGTGGAGAGAACTGGACGGATAATAATAGATACAGTGGAACTACAGATGAGTTAGATGATTATGCCTGGTATTATAGTAATTCAGATGGACAGAGTCATGAAGCAGGAACAAAGCTTGCTAACCAGCTTGGTATTTATGATATGACTGGAAATGTCTGGGAATGGTGTAATGACTGGTATACAGGTGATTACTATGGTTCAAGTCCTGCAGAAAATCCGAGTGGACCAGCTTTGGGTTCTTATCGAGTGAATCGGGGTGGCAGCTGGTACTTCAATAACAGTTACTGTCGAGTGGCTAATCGCCACTACTACAGCCCCGGCTTTAGCTACGATAGTTTAGGCTTTCGCATAGCCCGAAGTTCAAATTAGATTTCCATCTTTTCTGAGTTCAAGAAAAAAATGCTTTATAGAATGGAGAAAGGGAGCGTAGTGGTAGCTTATCCTTCGCATAAACCAACCGGATAGTCTTCGACGAGAGCGAAGCGTATCTTTATAAAATGGAATGAAGCAATTTCGGAGCAGGATTAGAAAGCGAGAGGATGAGAGGATGCCCTCTGATTCTGGTCTAAGTGGAAGTTTCTTGTGGCTGCCACTTCACACAGTGACATTCTCACTGTATTCTGAAAGAGGGCGGGATAGATTTCGGGAGGCATTATGAGGCAGTATTCTCACAGGAGCTTTACAAAGCAAAATAATGTAATAGTTATTGACAGATAATAATTATTGATAATTATACAAAAAATAATTATTGAGATGAAAGAGGAATATTAATTATGAAGTATTTTTGTTTAATTGTTTTAGCTTTATTGCTTTTATCATGTAGTAAACCGCCAACCTGGGATAACCCGTATGATATCGAATATTTTGAATCAGTCTCACCGGAATTAGAATTGGAGATAATAAATATGTCTGTGGTTAAATTGGTGTGGAAATGGGATTTTGAGATAGCTTTACTAACTGGCTTCAGAATTGAGAAGAAAGTAAGTGGTGGAGAGTGGGTATTATATCTAGAAAATATTGCTGCAGATTTAAGAGAATGCGACGATGATAATTGCAATTATTTAGATAGTTATAGAATCAAGGCATATTATCAGGAATATGAATCAGGTTATTCCAATGAAGCAAAGTTTGGAATAGAAGGCATGATCTTTGTTGAAGGAGGCTCATTTGAGATGGGCGACCATTATAATGAGGGTGAGAGCGATGAATTTCCAGTTCATAATGTTACAGTTAGCAGTTTTTTTATTGGCATTCATGAAGTTACTCAAGGAGAGTATGAATCTGTGATGGGAAGTAATCCGGCACATAGTTATGGCGTAGGTGATAATTATCCGGTCTATTATGTGACCTGGTATGATGCTGTGGAATATTGCAATGCTCTTAGTGATCAGGAAGGGTTAACACCATGCTATGATTTATCCACCTGGAGCTGTGATTTTAATGCAAATGGTTATAGATTGCCCACCGAAGCGGAATGGGAATATGCAGCGAGAGGAGGAGAGTACTGGACAGATAATAATAGATACTGTGGAACAACAAATGAATTAGATGATTATGCCTGGTATGATAGCAATTCAGATGGACAAACTCATGAAGTAGAAACTAAACTTCCTAACCAGCTAGGTATTTATGACATGAGTGGAAATGTCTTTGAATTATGTAATGACTGGTATTCTAGTAATTATTATGATTCAAGCCCTGCTGAAAATCCTACTGGACCAGCTTCGGGCTCTTACAGTACGGGGCGTGGTGGTAGCTGGACCAGCGATGCTTATAAATGTCGAGTAGCTAATCGCGGTAACGGTGAACTTGACGATATCTACATTAATTTAGGCTTCCGTCTTGCCTGTAGTTCAAATTAGAGATGCAACTGTTTTGGGTTGGATGAGAAGATTTAGGGAATGAGGGATTGACTGAATGACGAAGAAAAAATGCGAAGATGAGAGGATGGTGTGAAAGATTGTTGAAGCTAATATAGGGTTGTAGTTGCACAGACGCTTTACAAGGAAAAATCAGTTAATTGTTATTGACAGAATATAATTATTAATAATTATCCCAAAAGATGATTATTGTGATTGAAGAAGGTAATATTATGAGGAATTTTGTTTTGATTGCTATTTCATTATTGCTTCTATCCTGCAGCGAACCGCTTACTCGGAATAATCCTTATGATACGCATTATGATCTGCCGGAGCCGGATAATATGCAGATTGAGCATGTATCGTTGACTACTAAAAAATTAAGTTGGGCATATGATATTGATAATATAGAAGGTTTTAAGGTAAGTAGAAGAGAGAATGGTACTTGGTTGGAAGACGTACTAGTCGCCGCTGATCAGAGAACCTATACAGAGGAAAATGTGCCGATAAATGAGAATATCCAGTATAAGGTTATTGCCTTTGCTGGAGATAATCATTCTGATGGTGTAGAAACAACTATTTTTAGTGCTTTACCTACACCTTACAATCTAGAATTAAGTATTGATAGTGCGAATATTATATTGACTTGGGATTACGAATTAGATGGCATAGGAGGCTACAGGGTAGAAAAAAGAGAAATTAGTGGAGATTGGGTGTTATATGCCGATAATATTTCTGCAGAATTAAGGGAATGGGAAGATGATAGTTGTAATTATTTGGATAGTTATAGAATCAAGGCATATTATCAGGAATATGAATCATTTTCATCAAATGAAGTGATCAATATTAATCCTGATTGGTGCATTGTTCCTGCTGGTGATTTTACCTGGGGAGAGGACGACGAAATACAAACTATCAATTATGATTATGAGATCATGAAATATGACGTAACTAATTTTCAGTATGTGGCATATCTGGAAGATGCTTATGTATTCAGTATTATAACGGTTAGTTCATCATCTGTTGCCGGATACTATGATGGAGATGAAAACTATGTTGCCGGAGAGTATGAATATTATGATCTGGATGGTGGAGAGAACAGGATCAACTGGGATGGCAGTAATTTTAATATTGAAGAAGGTTTTAATGATCATCCGGTAGTGGAAGTAAGCTGGTTTGGTGCAAATGCTTATGCAGAATACTATGGCTGGAGACTACCCACGGAAGAGGAATGGGAAAAAGCTGCGAGAGGTAATACTGGTAATGAATATCCCTGGGGTGACATTATAAGTGGAGATAGAGCTAATTATTATAATAGTGGGGACCCCTGGGATAATGGCACTACTCCGATTTGCTTCTATAATGGTCAATTTTATGAAGGATTCCAAACTTCTGACAGCCCTTCACCTTATGGCTGCTATGATATGTGTGGAAATGTTTATAATTGGACAGATAGCTGGTATTCTGGAACATCTACGTACCGGGTTTTGCATGGCGGGTCTTTTTATTATAACAGTAGTTACGACTACTTACGTTCCTGGTATCGCAGCTTCTACGGCCCTTCTGGCACGGACTGCGGCTGCGGATTTCGTTGTGCCAGGACTCTCATGTAGTTTGTTTATTATCTTTGTCACTTTGGAAAAGAATACAGTTATGATAAAATGATTAAAATGACGGTTCAATATTATGGTATGCGATGGGGTATTGAAGAGATACATCAACAAATAAAGTCCAGCTTTAGCTGAGAGAAATTCAATTATTAACATATACCTCATTAAAGAATATGAATGCTCTGTTATGGATAGCAGCCTCATTCATCTACAATAAAGTGAGTAAATTAACAGTATACCTGATAAAAAACCTAAGTAATAAAATGATATACAGAAATTTGGGTAAAGAAATGAATAAAAATCTGGTATATAGGTTAACGAATATCGTATCAGAACTTTTTAGTGGATTTTTAGTCAGACCAAGAAAGAGGCATAAGGGCAAGTACAAGATTCAACTTTGTACTTGACAAATAGTGATTACTAAGAGTTATACAATTTATTGATTTTTATGATTCAAGAGGGGAAGAAATTATGAGGTATTTTGTCTTGATAGCTATTATGTTAATACTTCTATCCTGCAGTGAACCGCCCACTTGGGATAATATATATGATCCTGCTGTTACCCTTGCTCCGGTAACTGATTTGACGGTGGTAATAGCAAGCGAAACTGCTCTACAATTAAATTGGGTTTTCAGCGACACAGCAGTCAATTTCCGCATTGATAAAAAAGTAGGGAACAGCAACTGGCAGAGTGGAATTGCCCTACTTCCTATTACGCAATTTACTTATACAGATAACGACGTAACTCTGGGAAATAATTATTCCTATCGAGTCACTGTTGTTGCTGATCAAAATCAATCCTCAGCAACTGAAAAATCTATTGCTTTTTTCAATAATGTAGCTTCTCCAACTTTTAGTCTTCCGAGTGGAACATATACTTCTAGTCAGAGTGTAACGATCTCCTGTATAACCAGTGGAGCTACCATTCGATATACAACTAACGGGAGCACTCCAACATCCACATCACCATTATATTCTAGTCCAATAATTGTGACAACTACTACTACATTAAAAGCTCAAGCTTTCAAATCAGGCTGGACAGATAGTCCGGTTACAACAGCAACATACACAATTACCATAAATGTAGTAGCTACCCCGACTTTCAATCCTCCGGGTGGTTCATATACTTCTACTCAGGATATAACTATCTCGTGTACAACCAGTGGAACTACCATTCGATATACAACTAACGGGAGCACTCCTACATCCACATCACCAGTATATTCCAGCCCGATTAATTTGACAACTACTACTACATTAAAGGCTAAAGCTTTTAAATCAGGCTGGACAGATAGTCCGGTAGCAACAGCAACATACACAATAACTATAAATGTAGTAGCTACCCCGACTTTCAATCCTCCGGGTGGTTCATATACTACTTCTCAGAATGTAACTATCACGAGTACAACCAGTGGAGCTACCATTCGATATACAACTAACGGGAGCACCCCTACATCCTCATCAACATTATATACCTATCCGATACCTATGACAACTACTACAACATTAAAAGCTAAAGCTTTTAAAACAGGCTGGACAGATAGTCAAATAGCAACAGCAACATACACAATTACCATAAATGTAGTAGCTACCCCGACTTTCAATCCTCCGGGTGGTTCATATACTACTTCTCAGAATGTAACTATCACGAGTACAACCAGTGGAGCTACCATTCGATATACAACTAACGGGAGCACCCCTACATCCACATCACCAATATATTCCAGCCCGATAAATGTGGCAATAACTACAACATTAAAAGCTAGAGCATTTAAAACTAACTGGACAAATAGCGAGATTGCATCAGCAACATATATTTTGAATAGCGAAGACGCTTGGTTGCAATGGGATAACGGTGTAAATGATGATTCCATTGGTTTAACTAATGGCGGTACTATGTACTGCGCTGTCCGTTTTGATCAGGCTGACCTGATCGCTTTCGTTGGCAGTGATTTCACTCAATTGGAATTATTCATTAACGACGTTCCCTCAAATATGGTAATTCATATTTGGCAAGGAGCTAATGCTGGTACGGAAGTTATGTCTCAGGCTTACACTCCTTCAGGTACTTCCTGGAATACCATTGATCTCACTAATCCCGTTACTATTGAAAGTGCTATGGAATATTGGATTGGTTATGAAGTTACACACGCTGTCGGTCAGTATTGTTGCGGTTGCGATACTGGTCCTGCCATTGTTGGCAAGGGTGACTGGGTTGCTATTACTCCTGAAGACTGGGATTCTTTGGCTGGATTAGGTCTTGATTACAATTGGAACATCCATGTTTACGTGGAAGTTGACGGTCGCAGATTACCTTTATTTACCGGAAATAGACGGGTCAATAATATTACCGGATCCAACACCAGACATTCTTCAAATAGTAGCGGGGCTTACACAGGCATAAGTAATGCTAATCCTTTCAGTGTTGCCAGCACCAGTAAAACTCTTGAAAATTAGGAAATAGCCTAAGACGGTTGTCATCGAGGATACTGATGTTGATATACTACCCCAGTCTCAGGTGTATGGTATTTTCAGGATTTTTTGGTGGAGAATGAGGGGATAGTAATAGAAAATTAAGAATTGAGGAAATTTGAACTACTATCCTTAGCAAGAGGCTACGGCACAGCAGGCAGAAAACAATAGTACTATTAATATTTATACACTGAGTATATATTAGTTGTCTAACTTGTATATTGGAAAAATATTTTACAGGGAAGCCACAGGGAACCCACAGGGAGGGTACAGGGATGGGGAGTAATTGAAAATTGAAAATGAAAAATTGAAAATTGAGAGTATGAGGGCATTTAGATAAGTTATTGGGTTTTGGAGCTGATAATTGAGGGATTTTTTCATTTATGAAAAATGTTTTAGCTGAGAATGATACTATTGTTATAGATATTTGGCATCATTGTGTGTTTGTTTTTTTGCGAACTTTGTGAACAGGGTTAACGGAGTGAACGCAGGGTGAAAAGGGATTTTAGGAAAATATATTTGACTATAGCACAGGTTTATTTAGAATTTGATTTGATAAGGATAATTTCTATTTATCGGAGAGCTTGTGAAATGAAAACAGTATTAGGTATTATGGCAGTTGTTGTTTTATTGCTGTTATCCTGTAGTGAAACACCTACACGGGATAATTCCTATGACCTTAGTTTTGATCTGCCGGAACCTGAGATTACAGGTTTAGTAGATATTTCACTCACCACTAAGCAATTAAACTGGGAATATGATCTGGAAAATATTGAAGGCTTTATGATTAATTGTTGCGAGGATACTATCTGGCAGGAAGGGATAATGATTTCCCCTGATAAGAGAGCTTATCTGGATACAGCAGCAGCAGTGAATAAACATATCCAGTATAAAATAAAAGCAATTGCCGGTGATAATGAATCTGATTATGTAACTTCTGTGATTTTAGATAATATGATGACAGCAGTGGATAGTTTTTGCGTGACGCAGGTGAGTGTGAGCCGGTTTTTATTAACCTGGCAAGAGGATCATATTATTGGTGAAGAAGGTTATGTGATCAAGCGGAAGATAGATGATGAAGAATGGGCTGAAATTGCCGTGCTGCCAGCAGATACTCAGGAATTTGCAGATAATCTGCTAAGAAGGCACTATGATAAAGTCTTTTATCAAATTAACTGCTTTGTTGGGGATGAACTTTCACCTGCAGCAGTAGATAGCAGTGATATATATTTTCCAGGACCGCAAGCTGCTGAGTATGAAAAGCTGGCAATAAACCGGATCAGACTTACCTGGCAGGATGAAATCATTGGAGAGTCAGGATTTTATATCGACCTGCTCATAGATGGAATCTGTCTGGAGCAATATGCCATAGTGCCAGAGAATACAACTGAATGGATTGATGAAAGTGCTCCCGTGAATCATGAGCTGCAATACAAGGTATATGCTTTTGCCGGGGAGAATATCTCTAATTATACTGTGACAGATCAGATAGATAACACTTTCCCCACCCTCAGCGATTTCTCAGTCCAGCAGCAGAATGTGCATCAGTTCCTTTTAACCTGGGAACAGGATCATATAATTGGAGAGGAAGGTTATATTCTGGAAAGGAGATGTGATGATGGAGAATTTAACCAGATAGCTTTACTGACTCCAAATACTGAGGAATATATCGATGATATCTGCCAGCGTGACAGCGTGGGGACAGTGGAATACAGACTGAGAGGATATCTGGCTGATGATTATTCTGATTATGCAGTAGCTGAATGCACGATAAATATTCAGTCGCCCACTGATCTACTATACAATATAATCAATATCGACAGGATCAGGCTGAGCTGGACAGATAATTCCAATGGCGAAGAAGGATTCTGCATAGACCGAAAAGTTGGAGATAATCTCTGGTATCACCGTTTTTATCTCACAGAAGAGAATAACACCTCCTGGCTGGATGAAGATGTGCCGGTATATGAAAATGTAAGCTACAGGGTTATGGCTTATGCTGGAGAATATGAATCAGGATATTTGGAAACTGAAGTTATTAACACTTCTCTGCCGGAAGTAGCAGATTTGAGCATTGAACCTGTGGATATTCACACATTTCAAATTAATTGGCAGCAGGGTCATATCATTACAGAAGAGGGATTTATTTTGTACAGGAGCATAAACGACGAAGATTTTATGCAGATTGCTGAACTTGTGCCGAATACTGAAACTTATACTGATGATATATGTCTGCGAGATATGCTGAACAGTATTGCCTACAAGGTCTGCGTTGATTTTGGTGATTATATCTCTAATGGGGCAGTCGATTCCTTAGAAACTGTTATTCCCCGTCCTGATTACACTGGATGCGGCAGAATAGCTGTTAACCAGTTAAGCGTTCACTGGATAGATAATGCCGACGGAGAAGATGGTTATATTATAGACAGGTCTGCAAATATGAGTGGATATACCGCTGGAATCGGAATAACCGGTGAGAATGCGGAAGAATGGATTGATGAAGATGTTCCAGTAAACGAGATCATTATTTACAGACTCAGAACCTTTGCCGGTGTGTATCAATCTACTTATGAACAGGGCACTGCTATTCATAATGACCTTCCGGCACCTGCAGATGTTAATTATGAATTCCTTTCTTTGAACCAGATAGAAATAAGCTGGGTAAGCAGTTGCATTGGGGAAAGCGGTTACAAAATAGATAAGAAAGTAGGAAATGAAGCCTGGATAGAGGAATATGGAGTTACTGAAGGTGAAACTACAAGCTGGATAGATGAAGATGCAGAAATTAATGAACTCATATCCTATCGGGTTTATATCTATTTTGAGGATGAAGTTTCTGATTATGTACTGATAGAGGATATTGATACCACGATACCGGCACCTACTGGGCTGGAATACGAAAAATCAGACATCCACACAATTCAACTTACCTGGCAGGATAATAGTAATGGAGAAGAAGGTTTTTATATTGATAAAAAAGTAGGAACCGCCAACTGGATAAGTGAATTTGCCTGCGTGGGTGAAGATATTCAATTATGGTCTGATGATGAAGCGGATATTAATGAAGATTTGCAGTATCGGGTTTATGCCTATTTTGAGGAATTTGAATCTGATATAGTTGAAACAGAAGTGATTGATAATACATTTCCTGCACCGAGTGAACTGTTATATGAGCAGATAAATATTTACACTATTGAATTGAATTGGCAGGATAACAGCCTCGGAGAAGTTGGATTTAAGATTGATAAAAAAGTAGGAGTTGGGAACTGGATAAGTGAATATGCAATTGTGGGTGAAAATATTCAAACCTGGACTGATGATCAAGCTGAAATTAATGAAGATTTGCAGTACAGGGTTTGTGCTTATCATGAAGAATTTGAATCGATTATGGTAGAAACAGGAATGATTGATAATACTTTTCCAGCTCCAAGTGAACTGTTATTTGAGCAGATAAATATTTACACTATCCAACTGAACTGGCTAGATAACAGCGTTGGTGAGGAAGGATTTAAGATTGATAAGAAAGTTGGAAGCGGAAACTGGATAAGCGAATTTGCAGATGTTGTAGAAAATGTTCAAACCTGGACTGATGTGGGAGCAGAGATAAATGAGGATTTGCAGTATCGGGTTTATGCATATTATGAAGATAAAGAATCGAGTTATGATCAATCTGTGGTGATTGATAATATCTTTCCAGCGCCAAGTGATCTGGAATATGAAAAGCTGAATATTTACACAATTCAATTGAACTGGCTGGATAACAGCGCTGGGGAGGAAGGATTTAAGATTGATAAAAAAGTGGGAAGTGGTAACTGGATAAGCGAATATGTCATATTAAATGGAAATGTTGAGTTATGGGTAGATGAGGAAGCAGAGATAAATGAAGATTTGCAATACCGTGTCTATGCTTACTTTGGCGATGATAATTCGAGTTATGATCAAACGGATATTATTGATAATACATTTCCACCACCATCTAATATCGGATATGAAAGATTGGCAATTAATCAGATAATAATAACCTGGCAGGATAATTCTGAAGGAGAGAATGGATATAAAATTGATAAAAAAATTAGTGAAAATGATTGGGAAATAGAGTATGCCACTTTAAATCAAAATGAAGAAAATTGGATTGATGAGGGCTCAGAGATTAATGAGAATCTGATTTACAGAATTTATGGATATTTTGATAATAATAATTCAAATTATATTGAGACTGATTTGGTTGATACAAGTTTTCCAATTCCAGAAAATCTGGAATTAGAAGTTATTAATGATAATGAAATTAGATTGACTTGGGAATATGATATGGATGGGATAGATGGATTTAGGGTTGAGAAAAAGGAATGGTATAATAATAGCTGGAGTCTATATGAAGATAATGTTCAACCTGAAATTAGGGAATGGATTGATGATGAAGCTGACTTTTCCGATAGTTACAGGATTAGAGCATTTTATCAAGAGTACCAATCTGATATCTCAAACGTGATTGCTGGATTTATTCAAGGTTTTGTTTCAATACCTTCTGGAGAATATACATGGGGTCAGCAAGATTTTATCATGACGATTGATTATGATTATGATATAATAATAAATGAAATAACAAATTTACAGTATGCATTATATCTTGGTTCTGCCTTGGCAAATGGAGATATAAATGTAAACAGTATGTATGTTACCGGATATTATGAAGGGGATGAGAATTATAGTGCTGGAGAATACACTTTTTATTATCTGGGGTATCCTACTGTAAATAACTATGCTCAAATATCTTGTAATGACAGTTCCTTTGTAATCAATGTTCCATCAGGTTATAATAGCGGAGATTTTGATGATCATCCTGTAGTTTGGGTAAGTTGGTTTGGAGCAAACGCATTTGCTGAGTATTATGGCTGGAGATTACCTACAGAACAGGAATGGGAAAAAGCTGCTAGAGGAATGTCAGGTCATGATTATCCATACGGTGGAGACTTATTAGTTGACCGAGTTAATTATTATGATAATGGAGATCCATGGGAACATGGAACAACTCCAGTAGGTTTCTTTAATGGGCAAGATTATAGCGGATTTCAAACTATTGATAGTGCATCACCATATGGTTGTTATGATATGAGTGGCAATGTAAATGAGTGGACTGATAGTTGGGCAAATTCAACAGAACGGATTTTAAGAGGTGGATCATGGGGAAGCTTTTATTTCAGTTTCAATGTTTTATGTACCTGGTATCGAGATTATAGTCATACTCCAGAAGAAGCAAATCCATATTGTGGTTTTCGATGTGTAAGGGATGTTGAGGAGAGAAGGTGATGAAAGATAATAATCATAGTCTGCCTAAAGAATACCTTGAAAACAAAGTTTTTGATATTTTAGATGATATTATTGGATTTTATGATGACTTATCCTTTAATGCTTTTGGATTTCTTAGTAAGGGAGTACAAGGAGTTGCCTTTATTGATACTTACTTTTACTCCTCCATTCAAGGAACATTGGATTCAATTAATCTGATTCTTAAGCAAGGAAGAATAAATGATTCATTTGCTCTTTTAAGAAAGTACTATGACTCATGTATTATCAATATATATATTATATTGTATTCAGACGAAAATTGTAGCAGTGAACATCTTATTGTTGAAGAAATCAACAATTGGGTAAAAGGTCGTTCTCAATTACCAAGTTTTGGGATAATGAGGGATTATATAAAAAATTCCCAAGAGCTAAAAGATTTTAGTAAACTACTTAATAAAGACAATATATACAAAATAATTAAAGACAGGTGTAATGATCATGTTCATTATAATTATTACCAATATGCTCTTCTTAATGACAACAATATCCACCAGGAACGAATGAAGCCTTTGAATGATTTTACTCATGATCTTGAGAGAATCTTTGTACTTCACCTATCCTATATATTTAATTTGTGTAACCATTACATCATGTCCAGTAATTATAGAGATTGTATGGATTGTGGAATAAAACCGCCTGAAGGATGCGAATATTGGGTAGCTCCATTCGTCCAAGAGATATTCGATAAATACGTTAAAAGAGTAAGACCTGATATTGCTGAGTATATTAAAAAACACACAGAAATGGAATTGGAATAAATTAGCTGTATTCAGAGACATGTTTATACCAAGGTGTATAAAAATTTGTAGAGGTGGAACTGCAATTTTAGTGCTTTATAATTATTATTATGTGGTAGATTTTTGCGGTTGGCACCCCAACACAGTGACATTCACACCGTACTCCGAAAGGGGTTGATGGTTTTCTGGAGATGGATTTTAGATTTGGAGTACATCAGCCGCATTCGGCGAAAGTGTCGATGTGTCGAGTCGAAGGTGAGAGAAGGTGAAGAGGCGAAGATGGGAAAGAGTTCTTTGATTCTGATCTGGGTGGAAATTTCTTTTGCGGCTGGCACCGCACACATTATCACGGACGCTGAGTACAGCTAATGTACTCCAAATGAGTTATTGTTCTTGACAGATTATAATTATTAATAATTATCCTAAAAGATGATTATTGTAATTGAAGAGGGGAATATGTTATGAAGTATTTTTGTTTAATTGTTTTAGCTTTATTGCTTTTATCTTGCAGTGAGGAGCCAGCTATAACTAACCCTTATGATACTAATTTTGATTTGCCTGAACCTGAGAATCTGCAGGTTGAGCATATATCATTGACAACAAAGAAAGTTAGTTGGGATTATGATTTTGATAATTTTGACGGATTTAAAATTAGTAGAAAGCAGAATGGAGTGTGGTTGGAAGGCGAAATAGTAGCTGTTGAAGACAATTCATATACTTATGAAAATGTACCCGTAAATGAGAATATTCAGTATAAGATTATTGCTTATGCGGGAGAAAATAGTTCTGATGAGGTGCTTTCAGATATTATTGTTAATACAATTCCAGCTCCAGAAAACTTAGCATACGAAATTATTAATATTAATGAGATCAGATTAAGCTGGGAATATGAGATGGCAGGAATAGACGGATTCAGAATTGACAAAAAAGCAGGCACAGGAGAATGGTTTATATATACTATTGTAGCCGCTGATAGTACGCGCTGGATAGATGAAAATGCTGAGATAAATGAAGATTTACAGTATCGAGTTTATGCTTATTATGGGGATTTTAAATCTAATACGATAGAAACGGGATTTATTGATAATACATTCCCTTTTCCAGAAAACTTATCATTAGAAATTATTAATGAAAATGAGATCAGATTAAGCTGGGAATACGTGATGGCGTGGATAGATGGATTCAGGATAGATAAGAGATATGTTGATGGAGATTGGCAATTATATGAAGGTAATATTGGAGCAGAATTGAGAGAATGGGAAGATGATAACACAAACTATTTAGATAGTTATAGAATTAGAGCCTATTATCAGGGATATGAATCGGGAAATTCTAATGTAGTAGTGAATGACGGCATGATCTATGTGGCAGGTGGGACTTTTGAGATGGGGGACCATTTTAATGAGGGAAATGATAATGAATTGCCGGTTCATGATGTAACGATAAGCAATTTTCTAATTGGTGCACATGAAGTTACCCAGGGAGAGTATGAAGCATTGATGAGAACAAATCCTGCACATGATAATGGAGTAGGATATGATTATCCCGTGTATAATGTAAGCTGGTATGATGCGGTGGAATATTGCAATGCACTTAGTGAACTGGTATGGTTAACACCGTGCTATGATACATCAGACTGGAGCTGTGATTTTAGTGCAGATGGCTATAGGTTGCCGACAGAAGCGGAATGGGAATATGCAGCACGAGGTGGAGTGAACTGGGAAGATAATTATCGTTATAGCGGTACAACTGATAATCTGGAAGATTATGCCTGGTACTATTCAAATTCAGGAGATCAGACACATGAAGTAGGCACAAAGCTTCCTAACCAGCTTGGCATTTATAATGTGAGCGGTAATGTATTCGAATGGTGTAATGACTTGTGGGATTGGGATTATTATGAATCAAGCTCTGGAGAGAATCCAACTGGACCAGCTTTGGGCTCGTACCGAGTGTTTCGGGGTGGCAGTTGGTTTAGCGGTGGCAGTGACTGCCGGAGTGCTAGTCGCAACAACACCACTCCAGACTGGGGCAACTACAAAGGCTTCCGCCTAGCCCGTAGATGAGAAGATTGAGGGAATGAGATATCTTCCAAATTGAAAATTGAAAATGTAAAATTGAAAATTATTAGAGTAAAAGATGGAAATTGTTGGTTTTATTGAAAAAGGACTTAGTGATGCGAGAAAGTCAGAAGATGGAATGGAAGAGAGAATGGCGTGATGAATGGTTGAAGTGGATTTTAAAATAAAAGAAGAAGAGTAAATGATGACAAAGGAAATTAAGAAAATCACCGAGAAAGTTTTACTTTATAATGATGAGAATGGTAGAATGAGTATTGAGGTACTTTTTCGAGAGGAAACATTCTGGATGACACAGAAGCTTTTATCACAGTTGTTTAAGGTTGACAGATCTGTAATATCAAAGCATATAAAAAATATATTTAGCAGTGAAGAGTTAGTGGAATCTCAAGTATGTGCAAAAATTGCACATACTGCAAGTGATGGTAAGATATACACTTCCAGTTATTACAAGCTTGATGTTATCATTGCCGTAGGTTACAGAGTCAATTCAAAGGAAGCAACAAGATTTCGAAAATGGTCAACTAAGATATTGAAGGATTACATAATAAAAGGATTTGTGCTTGATGATGAGATGTTGAAAAATGGGAGAAAATTCGGGCAAGACTATTTTGATGAGTTATTAGAACGTATTCGGGAGATAAGAGCTTCGGAGAGGCGTTTTTATTTAAAGCTTACGGATTTATTTGCAGAAGCGAGTTTTGATTATAATAAAAGTTCTGAGACAGCCAGGCAATTTTATTCGACTACCCAAAATAAACTTCATTGGGCAATTACCGGGAAGACAGCAGCCGAAATAGTTTATGAAAGAGCTGATGCCAAAAAACCAAATTTGGTTTGACTTCCTGGAAAGAATCTCCAAAAGGCAAAGTTCACAGCTATGATATTGACATTGCCAAGAATTATTTGACTGAGGAAGAAATTGATGAATTAAACCGATTGGTCAATATGCTGCTGGACTATGCCGAACTGACAGCCAGGCATCATCATCTGATGTCAATGGAAGATTGGATAAAGGAGTTGAACAGATTCCTTGAGTTTAATCGTTATAATATATTGGAACATGCTGGTGAAGTATCTGCAGAACTTGCTCGTAAGAAAGCAAATTTAGAATATCAACGCTATAAAAAAGTTCAGGATGAAAGATATAGATCTGATTTCGAGAAGCTTGTAGAACAAACTATGAAAAAGGACTAAATAAATTTATAGTAGTGGAATATAGAAGGAGATAAAGTAATTTAATGCGAGAGAGTCAAAAGATGAAGAATGCCTGCCTGGAGGCAGGTGTTCCTGAACCTGAGGTAGAAATTGAAAGTGGTGGATATTGGTTGAAGTTTACTTATAAGGAATTACTAAGTGAGTTGACACCAATAACGACGGTAAAAACGCTACCAGAAACGCTACCAGAAAAAACAAAGGATAAGATAATTGTGCTACTTAAATATAATCCTAACTTGACATTAGAAGAAATATCCAGAATTATTAATATGTCCATAAGCGCAGTAAAGAGAGCTACTAAAAAATTACAGGATGAAGGCAAAATAAAAAGATTAGGAGCAAAAAATGATGGACGCTGGGAAGTGATTGGTGATTAAGATTTGGAGTACATTAACCGTGTTAATGTGTGCGGTGTCAGCCGCATGAATCCGCCACTCAAAAACTAACTTCAGCAGCCAAATTCCAAACATATTACCCAGTTGATATCTCATACCTGACACCTGAAAACTAAATTTTTCTACCCTACCTTTCTCGCCTGTCGGCTCGACACATTAACTTTGGAGTACATTAGCTGTAATCAGCGTCCGTGATAATGTGTCGAGCCTACAGGCGAGAAAGAATTGGCAACGTAGAAATTAAGTTTAAGGTAGATAATTTATTGGGTGCTGATGGGTAATTGTTCTTGACAGAATATA
>JAIPGP010000076.1 GCA_021735645.1 Candidatus Cloacimonadota bacterium | reverse complement strand
CTTCAGTCATATCTTGATGAATTCTGCTACAGGTTGAATAGGAGATTTCATGAGAATGAGTTATTAGACAGAGTAATTACGGCTTGTACAAATTCTTGCGGAATTACTTATGCGGAGCTATACGGATAGTCATTTAATTAAAAGAGAATTTTAAGTAAATTATTACAAAAGGAGGAATTATGGAAAGACACTCAAGTATGAGAGTGGGTGTATATGTGGATGTGTCTAATATAGCCCAGAATGGGGGCTATGGTATGCAGTATGATATACTTAGGTTATTTGCCTGCCGCAATAACGGCGAGGCGATCAGATTAAATGCTTATGTAGCTTATGATGAGGAACAGGCAAAAACAAATTATGAATACCGTAATAAATCGATAAGTTTTCATTCAGTATTACGTGATTTTGGTTATAAAGTGATCGTGAAGCCGGTTCGCTGGTTTACAGATGAACATGGCACTCGTTTTGGAAAGGCAAATGCTGATCTGGATATGGCTGTGGATGCACTTTTGCAGTCCGAAAGACTTGATAGTGTGCTGCTGATCACTGGTGACGGCGATTTTGTGCAGGTAGTGCGTGCTCTGCAAAACAAAGGCTGCCGCGTGGAAGCACTTGCTTTTAAAAATGTGGCTCACACTCTTAGAAATGAAACTGATATGTTCACCTCCGGATACCTGGTTCCCGGGTTATTACCGTATGTGAGCAATGAACCGGAAAAATCAGTCGAAAGAGGGATTTGTTACTCATTTCATAGTGATAAGAAGTTTGGTTTCCTCCGCTTTATGAAAAAGATGGATGGCAATCTCTGGATCACAGACTCGCGTAAGAAGGAGTCACCCTATGAAACCGCGTTTGTCCATGCTTCCCAGTTCCCGCCAGATCTGGACTGGAATACGCTGCCCAGCAGAGACCTGATCTTTGAATTTGAGAAACGCTGGATCGAAGAAAAAAAAGGATGGCAGGCTGAAAACCTGAAGCTGATTTATTCATATAGATAATGCAAACCTGGATTATCTGATCAATCTGTAATGATGACTTTGAATCTCTAGCTGCGGGAAATCATTGCCCGATTTAATGCCTTTGATTTCTTTGTCTTTGACCGGATTCGGCAGGTGTGCCGGAAATAATTGCCGGGAGAAGTATATTATGATAGAAAATGAAAGAGCAGTGATCAATGTGAAAGGACATCTAATTGGTGGTGACTGGTTTACCACTATTGCGGGTCCCTGCACAATTGAAAATTATAAAGACCTCTTTCAGGTAGCCAGCTACCTGAAAAAGCTGGGCATAAGGATGTTCCGCGGTGGTGCCTATAAAATGAGGACTTCACCGCATTCCTTTCAGGGATTGGGTGAAGAAGGTCTGCAAATCATCCATCGCGTGGCTGAAGAATTGGAAATGGTCTCTGTTTCAGAAGTAGTTTCTGTGGAAGATGTTGAACTGATGGCAGAGCATATAGATATCCTGCAGGTAGGTACTCGCAATATGCACAACTACCGTCTGCTAAAAAAACTGGGCAGTATTGATAAACCCGTGATCCTCAAACGCGGCATGTGCAGCACTTATGATGAATGGTTACTGGCTGCTGAACATATTAAAGCTGCCGGCAATGACCGTATTATTCTCTGTGAACGGGGGATCAGAACCTTTGATAATAATCATACCCGTAATACTCTGGATATCTCTGCCGTATCCACCTGTCAGCAACTATGCCCATATCCGGTTATCATAGACCCTTCGCACAGTGGGGGCAGACGTTCACTGGTGCGCTCGCTTTCCTGGGCAGCAGCAGCAGCAGGTGCGGATGGCATTATTCTGGAAACCCATTTCCAGCCGGATACCACTATCTGTGATAGTCAGCAGACCATAGATTTTGATGAATTAAACACGATTATAAGCAAACTGCCGCAATTGGCAGCTTTGTGGAATAAAAAAATCCAGAGGTATGAATGAAAAAAGTTATAATTTTGTGCCTGATTTTCTGTCTGGCATACACTGCACTCGCCAAGCCATATAGATTCAAATTAGGTTTCACTGATTATAGTACAGGTCTAAAAGAACTGAGCACGAAACATGGCATTTACCGTCTGCATAGCAGGCTGGACATTTTGCGGCTTTCTTCCCGCCTCGGTTTGGGCACGGCTGCAAACATCACCTTTAAAAGTGATAATCCAGATGTGAAATTTAATAACTTCTATGATTTCTACGCTCATAATTTCTACGGCGATAAATCTCATGATGGCAGATACATGGTTTACGGACTGGTTGCAGGAGTGAGATTGAATAAAGTGAAAACCAGTAATGAAGATTACTTTAGTATGGTAACCTATACTAACTGGAGTTTTCTGCTGGGAATGCTTATCTCCCGCAATGACTGGGGAACCGAGATCATGCTCTCGCAGAATCAGCAGGATAAGTGGAAATTTGATTTTGCCACTAAATACCAGTTCTCGGGCAAATATTACCTGGAAGTAGCATATTGCTATACTGGCCCGGTGAAAGAGATAGATCGGGATTTCTCTATTACCTTTGGTATTGAATTTTATAGTAATTAATGTCTTCTCCCAGGGAAATAGTCACTTCTGCTCTCAGGTTCACATTTCCTGCCCGGTTACCTCGTGACCTGTGGTTATTACCTGTAGCGGCTCATCTTTATCCTGAAACCGTGAAATACCTGCAGGAAAAATACCCTAATGATTTCACTTCTCCTGATTACTTTTATCCTCCTTCTGCTCAAGCTCTGGGTAATCCCTATAAAAAAAAGGGGTTTATCGCGATGAATGGGGCTGCGAATTCGTAAATCTCCAGGATGGTATTATCGGCGAAGTGAGAAACCCTCTGCTAAATGATATCAGCAACTGGCAATCCGTACGTCCGCCTTATGAGCAATTACCTGAAGGCAGCCAGCTTGCTGAGGCTTATGATCATATTGTCCGGTTCTATGATAATACTGACCTCTTTGTGAAAGCAAATATTTGTCCCAGACCCTGGGAACGCTATCAGTTCATCCGCGGTTCACAGAACTCTTATCTCGATATTCTCTTTCCTGATCAGGGTTTTCGCCAATTACTGCAAAAGATAAATGATTTTTATCTCGCTGAACTGGAGATATGGTTGCGCAGCAAAGTGGATGCTATCAGTTTTATGGATGACTGGGGAGCACAAAACTCACTGCTCATCAATCCTGAAATGTGGAGACACTATTTTAAGCCGATCTATCGAGAATATTGTCAGATGGCTCATGCCGAAGGAAAATTCGTCTTTATGCATTCTGACGGCTATATACAGGATATTATTCCCGACCTGATCGAGATCGGGGTTGATGCTCTGAATTCGCAGTTATTCTGCCTGGATATGGATGCTATTGCCCAGTTTGCCAAAGGAAAGATAACTTTCTGGGGCGAAATTGACCGGCAGCATATATTACCTGATAAAAATCCTCAGGCTGGTATAGATGCTGTTCAGATAGTTGCCGGTAAGCTATATCTCCCGGCAGGCGGTATCATTGCTCAGCTTGAATTTGGTGCCGGGGCAAATCCCGCCACTGTAGAAGCTGTGTTTGCTGAATGGGATAAATTCAGAATATAAAGTATTTTTTAGTATTTGTTACTCTTATAGTTTAAAAAAAAATCTAGCTTGAGAAGTGTTAGCCTAAAATCCTTTCTTTAAATTCAAGTTCAGGTCAGTAATATCGCTGTCAATGTGCATAGCCAGCTTGGAAAATTTGGGCTTTCCAGTTGCCGGACGTGGCAGACCATAGATGTCCCACGGTTCCCGCGGTGCTATCAATATTCTATCCACCTTATCATTTTTATTTTTATCCTGAAAGGCAAATACCAGGTAATCGCCTTCAGGAATGCCGCTTATAATATATTCAATAATTCCATTCTGGAGGTCAGAATCGCCTAATTCCTGTAAATAGAAATATTTAGCCGGTAATTCCTCTTCAAATTCTTTCTCTGTTAAACAGGTAACTGTAACTGGTATATCCTTTGTAAAAGTCACTTTACCTTGAATACTGAAGCTGGTGTCTGCCACAGACTCTGCTGCCATCAGGCAAATAGCAGAGACTAAGATTGTAATAATAAATATGATAATTTTCACGGGTCGTTTTTTAACTGGACTTTATGAAAGCCTAATATAGCAAGGGATTATCTGCCAGTAATTCTTCCAGTGACCTTTTTGCTTCCGGCACTTTTCCGTGAAATTCCTCAATTTTATTGCAGGGATATAACACGCATTCTGTGCAATGACTTACACGTTTCATCATCACGCAAGCCCGGACATGGCATTCTTCACAATGTGATATTTTTATCCCATCTTCCAGGCAACCGGTACAATTGATGGCTTCTGGCGGTATCTCTCCACCATACATTTCACTCCATTCTACAGCAGTTTTCTTGCGCAGCACATCATCATCATTCAATTGTGCCAGATAAGCAGGACACTCTGAGCAGATAAGTCCGCAAGGAGCTATTATCTTTTCCATTGATTACCTCCAGTTAATTAATACTAAAAAAGTAATATTACGAAAATTAAGTCAAGTAAAACTGTTATTCTCGTTCCTATTGTTTTCAAGTATCGCTTCTCAATTAATTAAAATTCACACTTCTTGAGGAAGCAATGTGCTTTGTTGGTGCTGTTTATATTTTCTTATATATTTCTGAATATTTATTTTAGACAATTTTCGTGAGAGTTTTAGTCTTCATATCAAAGTGGAAGACGTTAACGCTGGCTTGTTCGAGTAGTGTTCTTGCCAGTTTATCTTCATAGACTTCTGAGACAAAGATATTTCTGATTTCGGCATTTATCAGCATTTTTGCGCAGATAGAGCAAGGCTGATTTGTGCAGTATAATTCAGCATTACTGATCGATACACCGTTAACGGCAGCTTGAATAATGGCGTTTTGTTCGGCGTGTACTCCGCGGCAGAGTTCGTGTCTTTCGCCGGAAGGCACATTAGTTTTTGCACGTAAACAGCCGGTTTGGCTGCAATGAGGTACACCTTTGGGAGCGCCATTGTAGCCCGTGGAAATTATCTGGTTATTTTTTATTATCACAGCACCAACCTTGCGTCGCAGGCAGGTAGAACGCTCACTCACCAGATACGCCATTTTCATAAAATAAGTGTGCCAGTCCGGTCTGTTATCAGACATCAGTCCTCCCGTTTTGTTTTTTTATTTAATTCAGCCTGGGATTTGCGTAAATACCAGGGTTCTAAAGCGGAAATAGTCTCAAAATCAAAGCTGAGCTGCGGATTGTCATGTAAAATGAGTGAAACAAGCGTCATGGCAGTGGGGATATTCTGATGAGGCAAAGCAGTTTTATAATCTATCTTTGATTCTATGATCAGGTCTTTAAATCTGATTACTCCATCACCAATGATAACAACTGGCTGGTCAATGCGTGCCAGAAATTCTGCTGGCTTGGCATTGCAGGGTGCGATGATCTCCTGTAGATCAGGAGTGTAAAGAGCAGCATAAATTTCCTGCATCCGCGCATCCATAAACGACAATATCGGCAATTTACTACCATATAGATTCGCAGCCAGTACCCGCAGCGTATTCACCGGATAAAGCGGGATCTCATCTGCAAAACACAAACCCTTAGCAGCTGCCAGTCCAATGCGAATTCCCGTAAAAGAACCCGGACCATTAGAAATTGCAATAGCATCCAGATCAGCCAAAGCAAGAGAACTACTCCTCAAAGCTGTATCTATCTGCGGTAAAAGACGTTCACTGTGGGTGACCTTGATATCGAGGTAGGAGGAGAACACAATCCGGTCATCTTTGACCACGGCAACACTGCCCCAGCTAGATGACGTCTCTATGCCCAGAATATTCAAATTTCTGCTCCTTTATAATAAGGATATACTACCAAAACAAAGAGCAGGAAGAATGTGTCAAGAAACTTGGAAAAATTGTGTTTGTGATCGCAGTAAACGCAGTGAACATTGTAAACAGAGTTCACTGCGTTCACAAATTATTTGACAATTGAATAGGGAAGGGCTAATAGACATTCAGGAGTGATATTATGAAGAGCAAGAGAATAGATGGGGCGGTATTTGTGCGGCTGGAGCCGGGAGAGGATATTATTGAGCAGCTTAGAGAGGTGATCTCCATTTATGAGATCAGGCTGGGTAAGGTTAGTGGTATTGGAGCTTGTGATCAAGTTACGATCGGTAATTTTGATGTAAAAGCTCAGGATTATCATAAAGAAACTTTGCAAGGCAGTTTTGAGATAACCGGTTTGACGGGAAATGTCAGTGTGATGAATGGAGAGCCATATCTGCATTTGCATATCACTCTAGGGGATGGAGAATTGCGTGTTTTTGGTGGTCACTTGAATTATGGCAGGATAAGTGCTACTGCTGAGATCGTGATAGATGTTTATGATGGTGAGATCGATAGATATAAAGATGAACAATCGGGCTTGAACCTTTGGAGCATTTAATGCGTATCGGGATAATAATTCTGCTTTTAACTATCAGTGTGGGGATATTTGCCTGCACTATCGGAGTGGCATCTGGTGAGGCAACTTCGTCCGGGAGAGCAATGCTTTGGAAAACGCGGGATATTGCCAGCTTTCCGAATAATTATCTGGAATGGAATGAAGAGAGCGAGAATGGCTTTTTATATGTGCGTGATGAGCGGGACAGTCTTGCCTGGATGGGTGTGAATGAAGCAGGTTTTTGTATAGCAAATTCCTATGTAGAGCGTGAGATAGATGATCGTCCTATATTTAATAATGGGACATTGATCTATTATCTGCTGGGCAATTGTGCCACTATCTCTGAAATGGATGCGATCATGGATACAATGAATATCTCTGATCAGATACTTTCGGGTAATTTTGGCGTGATAGACAGCACAGGTGCTGCTGCCATGTATGAAATATCCTGGACAGAGGTGGAGAAGTATGATGCAGCGGTAGCAGAAGGTGGCTATATCATCAGAACTAATTTTTCGCTGCTGAGTGGTGGGAACGACGGAATAGAGCGCTTTACCAGGTCATCAGAGATAATTGATGAACTAGTGTTATCAGACCGCCTTAATGCCGGCAGTTTGATGCAGGAGCATTTCCGGGATTTTTCTGATGAATCAAGTGAAGAAGTGAATGTGCCATTTTATAATCGCTGGTTTGATAATAGACCCTGGGGTTACATTAAGACAAATGACAGCATCTGCAGGGGGATCGCTGCATCGAGTGCAGTATTTGAAGGCGTGCTGGCAGGTGAGTCTGCAAAGACAACCACCATGTATGCCTTATTAGGCAATCCGGCTACCAGCGTATTTCTGCCATATTTCCCGATCGGAGCTCCGCCCCATCAAGCAACCCCGGAAACGGGAATGCAGTTGACTTCTGCGGCAAACATGGTCAAAACTCATCTATTCAATTTTCCTGCTAATTCTTATTATGTGGACAGTTTTAATCTACTGGAGCCAGATTCTGTGAGGGTATTTAATATAATCTTACCCTTTGATGAAAATATGGTCACAGAGACGGAAGATTTCTTATTAGAATGGCGGGAAGGCAATGCCACCGATGCTGATGCCGAAATACATAGTGAAATAAAGGTGAATGAAGGCATGGCTGCCTTGGTAAGTATCGAGCAAAGTATATCCAGAGATATGAAGGCGGAATTTGGGGTTAATCACTATTCAGGAGGCAGCCCTTTGACAATTGGCTTTAGTAACCTGACCAGACATTATGCCACAGAAATTTACTGGGATTTTGATAATAACGGCTTGATAGATGCCATAAATGTGGAAACACCATCCTGGATATACACTACTCCCGGGACATACAGCGTAAGGCTGACTGTGAGTAATGCCACAGATAATGATGAACTGATAATTGAAGATATGATCCAGGTAAATGAAACATCTATAGAGGAAATCGAACTGGTATCTGTTCCAATGCTGATCGGTAATTTTCCTAACCCATTTTCGCTAAACGGAAATAGAGCTAATTATACAGAAATTCTCTTTTATCTGCCGGAAACCAGTAAGAAGGTGAAGCTGAGTATTTATGATCAGCGGGGCAGGAAAGTTTTAGGCAAAATATACTCAGATACACTAAGCGCTGGTGAACATCGTTATCTCTGGGATGGCAAAGACAGCAAAGGAAAACTGGCAGGGAGCGGAGTTTATTTATATCAGTTAAAAGTACCAGGTTATAAGAAATTGACCAGAAAAATGACGATAATCAGATAAACCCATTTTATGCAGTAGGCTTTTGCATAGAGTGCTAATCCCGATTTATCGGGATGAGTACAGAGAAGTTAGAAAATGATCAGTGAATATTTTTTATATTTATTATCATTTTCTATCTTATTCTGTGCCAGAAACTTGGTGCTATTTGTGAAATCTTACTGCATAATATGGGATAAACTATTCAAGAGGAAAAGTAGATTAGAGAGATTGTGACCATTACCCTGAAAATCAAAAAAAAATAAATCAAAACAATAGTTATAGTTTGCCATCATAAGATAGCAAAAGTCACAGGGAACCCACAGAGAAGCCACTGTAGGGTAGTTAGAGATCATAAGAAACACATGAACGATGCGTAAGATATTTATTTACAGTCAATTATGGAGATTGTCAAAAAGTTTTTACAATAAATGCTGATTTACATGCAGTTACGGGGTTTAAAATTATTCGGATCAAGACGTACGTAGAAGATATTATGCTACTTTTATTCCTCTTGAGAAGAAAGCTCAAGCCAGCGTTCTTCCAGTTCATATAATTCATTGTTGATCATCTCTTGTTTTTCAGTATTTTCTTTAAAATCTGCGGGTGACATTTGGCCCGCATTTTCGAGAATCTGTTTTTGGAGTAGAAGTATAGTATTTTCCAGATTTTCCATTTTATTTTCGATTTCTTCCAGTTCACGGATTTGCAAATATCCCAGTTTTTTAGGTTTATCAGCTTTGCGTCTGGCGTCCTGTTTCTGGGCGTTAATGTTTTTTGATTCCTGCAATTCAGCATCTTTAAATCTTTTAACGAGCAGGTAATCGGAGTAATTTCCGGGAAACTTGATAATCCCATCATTTGTGAAAATAAAGAGATAATCCACGACTCTATCGAGGAAGAAGCGGTCATGTGAGACAGTGAGAATGCAGCCTTGAAAGGCATCCAGATAGTCTTCCAGGATTTCCAGTGTTTTGATATCAAGGTCATTTGTAGGTTCATCCAGCACGACGAAATTTGCTCCGAACATCAGCGATGAGAGGAGATAGAGCCGTTTTGTTTCGCCACCGGAGAGAGATTTTAGTTTTGACTGCTGCATTTTGCCATCGAAGAGGAATTTTTCCAGCATTTCAGAGGCAGAATGTAGAACTCCGTCTTTGGTGCGTATATGTTCGGCAAAATCACGGATATAATCAATGACTTTCTGGTCAGGATCAAAATTCTGCTCTTCCTGTCTGAAATAGGCGAATTTAGTATTAAGCCCCACTTTCACTTTCCCGGTATCAGATATTTCCTCGCCGGTGATCAGTCTCAGCAGGGTGGTTTTACCACAGCCATTAGTTCCGATAATGCCAATACGCTCCATTTTTTGGAAGATATGCGTGAAACCGGCAAACAGGTGATTATCACCATAAGTTTTTGCCACGTCTTTAAGTTCCAGAATTGTATTACCCATGCGTTTGGAGGCAAAGGCAATATCCAGCTCCGCATTGGAAACCAGATAAGATTTATCTATCAGTTCTTTGACGCGGTCAATATGATTTTTAGGTTTGGAAGTCCGGGCTTTGGCACCGCGATGCAGCCATTTGATCTCTTTTTTCAATTGAGCCTGACGCCGGGTTTCCTTGCGATCCATATCCAGGATATCAAATTCCTTTTTCTGCAGGTAATAGCCATAATTACCGTCGTAAAATTTGATCTTGCCATTTTCCATTTCCATGACCCTGTTAGAGACAGCGTCGAGGAAATAGCGGTCATGAGTAACGAAAATGATAATACCTTTAAAGCTGGAGAGGTATTCCTGCAGCCATTCTATGATGTCCACGTCGAGGTGATTTGTAGGTTCATCCAGGATAAGCACATCCGGGTCATCCATCAGAACTCTCGCCAGGTCAAGGCGTCTTTTTTGTCCTCCTGAGAGGATACCGGTATTAATATTCAGATCAGAGAATCCCATAATATCGAGGAATTTCCGGGCTTTTATCTCAATATCCCACCCTTGCTGAGCATCAATTTCCGTCATTAATTCCTGCTGTTTCTGCACAAGTTCCGGGAGTTTCACCCCTGTTTTTTTCATTTCGTTTTCCAGTTGATGGTATTCTCTTAAAAGCATATATTTGGGGTTATTACTGAAGTATATCTGCTGATAGACAGAGAGGTTATTATCTAGATCAGGAATTTGCTGCAGATAGCCGATTTTGATATTGCTGCGGAAGATAATGGAGCCGTTATCAATATTTTCTTTACCGGTGAGCATTTTCAGGAAAGTGGATTTACCGCAGCCATTAATCCCGATAAGACCTATTTTATCATTTTCGTGAATGCCAAAAGACGCATTTTCACAGATGACCTTTTCGGCGTAAGATTTTGATAGTTTTTCGATTGAGATAATGTTCTTAGACAATTATAGAGTACCTTAAAATAAAACTATTAGTATAAAATTTTGAAAAAGTGTTTTAACTGGGTGGCATATTTGCCATAGACAACAATTTGATGGTTACCGCAGATATTATCAAACCAGGTATGCAGTGAAGTGGAAGCTTGAATTTGCATAGAGCTGCGGCAGAAGCTGTTTTTCCCCAGGATTTCGGAATTCACTGATCCTTCCAGAATATCATAGCGTGAGTCCTTTCCCAGGCGGAACACTGTGATATCCTGAGGTTGGCGGATGTCCATAAATTCTTCCATGAAATCATAATCAGGGGCATTATTAAAGAGATAAGTGGTGTTAATATTAAAAAGGTCAAGCGGAACAGTGCAATGCGTGAGATAGAGCAGGTTGTCATTAAAATCAATATGAGAGATATTAGTCATCCAGCAGTATTTCCCGGTGATGAGTCTTAATATTTTAAGCGAGAAGGCAGCTTCCAGATCACCTTCACAGGCAGCTACAATGCCTTCTTCATTAAATCTGTCCATCGTAAGACAGAAAGAAGCACCCTGATACTGCAGGTCTTTACAGCGAAGAGTGAACATATTAGCTTCATATTTATTGAGCATTTTTTTAATACTCAGATAATTGACCGCTGAGTTATAAAATTCACTGGAAGGTAATTTTGCCAGGTCTTTCTTCTCGTACCAGTATTCTGCCTCCTGATTAGCATCTTTGGCATCCACCTTTTCGTAAGCACGCTGCAGTTCTTTGATTGTAAGAGGCAAAATTCTTGTGTTGAACGGTGCCGGAGGTGAGAGGTATTCCGAAGTGAGTACCCATTCATGCGGTTTTCCAAACATCAACAGTCGGGAGGAATTTACCTGTTCTCTATATTTTTCGATATTGAAAAGCAGCTTAAAGGTATCCTCTTCGTAGGTAGCTATTTTGATCCCGCTATTAGCATGGTAATAGCCATTAAGCTCCGCACCTGCTGAAAGTGCATTATTGATAGGCAGGGTATAAATATAAATGGTAGAAAATGCCTTTTCGACTATTTTTTTTACCAGTATCTCTGTACCGCCGGAAAGTAAAAGCACAATAATAGATTCCAGAGGATTGATAAAGGGAGGTAAACTGGGTTCAGACCAGATTTCAAGATGTGATAACTCCTTATCTGCCAGATATCTCTCTATCTCCTCCACCTTTGTATGAGGGGAGATGAGAACAAAAACATTTTCCATTATTACTCTTTACTCCAGATAAATATATTTAACCATTTATATAAGTGAACCAGATACAAATCCTTTCATACTGTCAAGTGATTGTTAATAATTTTCTGTTTTCTTTAAAAATTTTATAACAATAGTATATCAATCCTGACACTTTATAGGCAAGACACTGATAAGAAAGGGGCAATATTATCTGGTCAATAAATCATGAGGTGTATTTAGATACATTGAAGATCATAGCAATAATAATAACTATTATTTGAAGAAATATGCAAAATTCTCAGTACGAGCAGTTATCAGTAACAATCTATGTTTTCCACCGAAGCAAGTATATTTTCAAGCAGTGATTGATAGCGGTCGTTATCTGCGCCCCACCTGGAAATACACGGCTGTGCACGTGCACTTAGCTGCGGGAATATTTTTTAATTTTGTTGGGAGGATGCGAGGAATATAATAACAATCTTGACTTATAATCGAGAAGAAATAAAAGTAAATTTAGTAAGAAATAATGAATAATTAATTTGTGAGGTAGCTGTGAATAAATCGGAATATCAGGCAAAGATAGCTTCCAGCAGTGGTAAGGAGCAGATAAGTAATCTTTTGCAATATTCAAAAATACTACAGCAGGAAGATGGCCGGGAGAGTGTAATTCAGGCCAAAAGGGCTTTGAAGTTATGTCGTGAGCAGGGTTTTCTGGAGCAGGAGATATTTTGTTTATTTTATTTAGGTTATGCTTATTACTATTCACAGGATTTTAAACAGGCAGAAAAGGTGGCAGAAGAGCTTTTGAGAATAAGTGAGGGGCAGGAAAACGAGTTAGGAACCGGTTTGGGCAGTTTTATGAGAGGTGATATTTATTTTAAGAAGAATATGCCGGGGGAAGCACTGGAGCAATATTTGCAGGCACTTGATAATTATCTGCGCGGTAATCACAAATCATATCTGATGACGGTTTATAATAGTATTGCCAAAGTATATCATCATTTAAAGGATTTTGATGAAGCCTATAATTACATGGATATGGCATTAGAGATTGGTATAGAGACCGATTCACCATTTTGTGACACATTTCGGATGAATATGGGCAGCATCAAGTATAGTGAGGATAATTTTGAGAAGGCAATGGAGTTATATCAGGTGGCAGCAGCAGGTTATAGAAAGAATAATCAGAAAACAGCCCTGGCAGGTGCGGTTTTTAATATAGGACTGGCTTATGGAGCAATGGAAAAGCCTGAGGAGCAACTGGAGAATTATCTGGAGGCATACCGGTTATTTGAAGAGCTTCGAGACTGGAATAACGTGAGCAAGATATCTAATCTGATAGCAATGAATTTACTTGATAAGGGTGATTTTGAGGGGGCATACCGTCATTTGCAGCAGTCTGAGAAACTGGCGGATGAGCATGATTACAGCTGGCATAAGGTTTGCGTATTAGAGAATTATGCCCGATATTATGATAAGCTGGGAGATTATAAAAAGCCCAACGAGTATTTAAGGGATTTTGTGCATAAAAACAATGAATATCAGGCAAAGATAAACCATGAGAAGATTGCGCAGCTGAATGCAAAATATAAGGCGGAAATATATCGGTTACAGAACCAGGAATTAAAGGCGAGTAATCAGGCGATGACCAATCAGATAAAGCAGTTGAATGATTCGCTGGGAGAGATGCGGGGCAAATACGATCAGCTTCAGGGGGAGTTTGGCAAGGCAATAGAAAAGCTGAATACACAGGGAGATATTTTAGCTAATCAGTCCCAGTTGAGTGATATGGGAGAAATGGTATCACTAATAGCCCATCAGTGGCGTCAACCCTTAAATGTGATCGGAATATTGGTGCAATCCTTTATAGAAGCCTGGGAATATGAGGAATTAAGCGAAGACTTTGTGCGGGAACAAACCCGCATAACTATGGAACAAATCCAATATATGTCAGATACGATAACCGATTTTCGCAATTTTCTCAAGCCGCAGCAGGAGACGAGATTTAATTTAAAGAATGCAATTGAGAGGGCAATACACTTAGCGGAATTTATGCTGATTAAAGGTGAGGTCAAGCTAGAATCTGAGTTGGAGGAAGGCTGTATTCTGGCAGGGATAGAGAATGAGATAGCTCAGGTAGTGTTGAATCTGGTAAATAATGCCCGGCAGGAGATGAAAAGCCGCCAGGTATTGGAGCCGGTGATCAGGTTAAGGATGGAAAGATGTGAGAATGAATATATAATCCAGTTGTATAATAGTGGAACAATGCTGCCGGAAGAGGTGAAGGAAAGGCTTTTTGACCCTTATTTTACAACGAAAGGCGAAGATGGCACTGGCTTGGGACTGTATATCTGCAAAATGATCATAGAAAATAAGTATAAGGGAACAATATCAGTGGCAAACGTTAAGGATGGGGTAGAATTCAGGATTTTACTTCCAGTTACAAAAAATTAATACCGTTGAGGAGAAAAAATATGAAACGATATTTATTTGTTATTTTATTGGCAGGGTTAGTATTCAGTTTATCCGCTAATGTGGAGCCAGACTGGGTGTCGCATTATAAGCAGACCGGTAGTATAAAGAGTTTTAAAAAATACTATTTCGGCGTAGGAGTCAGTGATAAATCTGAGCGTGCAGCAGATGAAATAGCCAGGGAGCGTTTTGGGCAGTCACTTGAGACTAAAGTAGAAAGCGAAGTGAATCGTTTTATCAAGGAGCGTAATGGTAAGGTGACTGATGAGATCAGCAAAAAGATCAAAATCCGTTCAGATATAGGGCAGAAGGGCATATCCTTTGCCGGGCGATATTATGATGGCGAGAAATACTACAGTTTAATCAAATATAAAAAAAGTGAATATAACGATATTCTGCGGGAAGAAGTGAAACTGGAACTGGAAAGGCAAAAAATAGAATTAGATAAGCTGATAGCCAGGAATAGACTTGAAGAAGAGCAGGAGCGTGAGAATATCAGGAATAAGCAGGAGAAAGTAAAGATCAGGGAAGCCCTTCTAAAAACCAAAGAAGAAATAATGCTGCAAATGCGTAACAAGTATCCTGAGTATTTTAATTCAGCACCGCCCTTTCAGGCAGTAAGCTTCAGGAATGGGCAATTAATTCCTTATAATAATCAGCTAAGCATCAAAGGTGGCTTATTTCCGATGTCCCTGGATGAGGTAATGCTAGGCTGCAAGGTCTGGTTATTTGAATTTTCCGGGACAGCATCTTTTGAAGATAATAAATATCAGCAGCAGGAATTGCAGCTTAAATATCAGATAATGCCCTATTCCGGGATATACAACAAATTTTCGGCGGCTTTTGGTTTTACGGGATATAAGGTGGGTCTGGTTGACAGCAGCTTTGCGGATGCCTATATGCTGATAACTCCTTTTCTGGCAGGGAATATAACGTTGCCGGACTGGTATTTTTCTTTTGGCTCAATATATGCTGATCTGAGTAAAACAGCATTAGCGCTCAATAATTATATATTCTACCGGCATTTAAAAGACCGGATAAGCATCATACTGGAAGTTAATTATATATATGATGAGCATTTGCGTAATGCTTTCAATGATGCAGTTGTTTTTCAGCCGGCAATCAGGTTCAAAACAACAGATAATCTGAGTACAACGTTTTCTTATGAAGATAATCAATTGTGGAAGATCAGTTTGGGAATTGGGTTTTAGCGAATGACCAGGAAATACTATGGTTCGGAGACTGAGAAATCAATTGAGAATTTTGCTATATCGGACAGGCGTTTACCTTCAGTATTTGTCCGGGCTATGGCGGAAGTGAAGCAGGCTTGTGCGGAGACAAATATAAGATTGGGTTATTTGGATAAGAGATTAGGCGTAGCAATTGTGCAGGCTTGTGAAGCGATTGCCGCCGGGAAATATGATGATCAGATAGTAGTGGATGTGTATCAGGGTGGAGCCGGGACATCTACAAATATGAATTTTAACGAAGTGATAGCAGGGCTGGCAAATGAGATACTGGGAGAAGAAGCTGTTCATGCTCTGCAGCACGTGAATCTGCATCAATCAACTAATGACGTGTATCCTACAGCATTAAAGATCGCAATTTTGTACTCATTGAAGAGTCTGGAAAAAGAGTTACAGACTATGCAGGAAGTTTTGCAGCAGAAAGAGTTGGAGTTCCGTGATGTGGTGAAGCTGGGTCGTACGCAATTGCAGGATGCTGTGCCGATGACGCTGGGCATGGAGTTTGCAGCCTGGGCAGAGGCAACAGCCCGGGACAGATGGCGGATATTTAAGAGCAGGGAGCGGATCAAGCAGCTCAATCTGGGAGGAACAGCGATTGGAACCGGGCTTACAGCACCCAGAGATTATATATTTCGGGTCACGGAACAATTACGCAAGTTGACAGGGCTTAGTATTGCCAGAGCAGAGAATCTGGTGGATGCCACCCAGAATCTGGACTCCATTGTGGAAGTGTCCGGGATGCTGAAAGCCTTAGGCGTGAATTTGTTTAAGATCAGTCAGGACATCAGGCTGTTAAGCAGTGGACCGCAGGGTGGTTTAGGGGAGATTCGTCTGCCGAAATTGCAGAAAGGCTCCAGTATCATGCCGGGAAAGGTGAATCCTGTAATGCCGGAAATGATGGGACAGATTGGTTTGAAGGTGATGAATAATGACAGTCTAATCTCTCAGGTGGCTGCTTTGGGTAATCTGGAGCTTAATCAGTTTTTACCGTTATTAACGCTTACAATCCTGGAATCGCTGGAGCTTTTGATCAGGAGTATTCCGCTGTTTTGCCAGAAATGCCTGACAGGTATAAAGGCTGATAGTGAAGTATGCCTTGGGCAGGTGCAAAAGAGTGAAGCACTGGCAACCGTATTGATCAACAGGTTTGGTTATGACAAGGTGGAAGCAATGATCAAGGAAGCCGGGGAAAGAAATATAAGCCTGGAAGATGTGATACTGGAGCAGCAGTTATTAACCGTAAAGGAGCTGAAAGAACTACTTTCACCGGCTCAGATGTATAAGTTAGGATTTTAGGAGTAAGGGATTGAGAAGAGGAATAGATTATCAGAATCTAAGCAGGGATGACCTGATTTATCTGCTGGGTGTGGAAGATAAGGCAGAAATAGAGGAAATTTATGCAGAGGCGTATAAGACAAAGCTGAAATATATAGGTAATCAGGTATTTTTTCGGGGCTTAATAGAAATATCAAATATCTGCCGCAAGAATTGCTATTATTGTGGTATCAGAAGCGGGAACCATAATGTTCATAGATTTAATCTTAGTGAAGCAGAAATATTAAAATCTGCAAGATGGGCATGGGAACATCAGTATGCTTCACTGGCAATCCAGTCTGGTGAGCGGGATGATGCGGAATTTATCGATTTTGTAGAAGCTATTTTACTGGGTATCCGGGAGTTTTCCGGAAATGATCTGGGTATCACGCTTTCCTGCGGTGAGCAGACAGAAGAAACTTACCAGAGATGGAGAGAAGCGGGAGCGAGTAGATATTTGCTGCGCATAGAGACATCTAACAGGGAATTTTACCGCAGACTGCATCCCGCAGACCATGATTATGACAAACGGCTGGAATGCCTGGGGAGATTGCGCCGGACTGGCTATCAGGTTGGTACTGGAGTGATGTCAGGTTTGCCGGGGCAGACAAATGAGCATCTGGCGGATGATATAATATTTTTTAAAGAACATGACATTGATATGGTCGGGATGGGACCCTGGATACCACATTTTGAGACGCCCTTGGGCAGAGCTCATCCTGAGATAGATAATACCCGGCAATTGGAGATGGGGCTGAAGATGATTGCTCTGGTGAGACTTTATCTGAAAGATGTGAATATTGCGGCAACTACTGCCTTGCAGGCTCTTCATCCCGCAGGTCGAGAGATGGGGCTGATGGCAGGGGCAAATGTGATTATGCCGGTGATCACTGAGAATGAGCACAGGGGAGACTATGTGCTGTATGACGGCAAACCGGTATGTGATGAAAATGCAGAAGGTTTCAGGCTGGCACTTGATAAAGCGATTCTGAAACTGGGCGAGAAAGTTGCGTATGGCAATCAGGGTAATTCTCTGCACTGGCAGAAGCGAGTAGGGAAGCAGCATGGCTAAAGTAGCGCGAGGAGAAAGACTGATATTGAGCCTGGTGGGCAGAAGGAATTCCGGAAAAAGCTCTTTGATAAATGCGATGGTGGGACAGGAGATCGCAATAGTTTCCGGGCAGGAAGGCACTACTACCGATGCTGTGGCAAAATCCTATGAATTATTGCCTTTGGGAGCAGTGACACTTTATGATACTGCCGGAATAGATGATGTGGGTGAATTAGGTGAGAAAAGGGTGAAAGCTACTGAGCGCATACTTTTTCGGACAGATATTGCCATTGTAGTAGTCGATGAGAAAGGAATAATGCCTGCAGATCGTCAGATACTGGAGCGGATTGACAATCTGAAAATACCATTTATCTTAGTTTTTAATAAAGGTGACATCTCTAAGCCGGCAGATAGAGATATTTCATTATGCCGTCAGCAGGGTTGGAACTGGTTTTCTGTGAGTGCAGCGTCTGGGACAGGAGTGAAAGAACTCAAGAGCATCCTGGCTGGCTTAGCACCGCCGGAATACAGACATGATAAGGTATTAGCGGCTGATCTGATCCAGCCCGGAGATGTAGTGCTATTGATCACGCCCATAGATACGGCAGCTCCGAAGGGGAGATTGATCCTGCCTCAGGTTCAGATATTGAGGGAGATTCTGGATAATGATGCTATAGGTATGATAGTGAAAGAACGTGAGATAGAGTCAGCTCTGGCAAAGCTGGGCAAAGCACCTGATCTGGTGATCACAGATTCGCAGGTAGTACTGAAGGTGGAAGGTGATGTACCGGCGGAAGTGAGGTTGACTACTTTTTCAATCTTATTTGCCCGTTATAAAGGTGATCTGGATGTATTATTGAGAGGAGTGCAAAAGATTGATGAATTGCAGGATGGTGATACTGTGCTGATCGCAGAGAATTGCTCGCATAATGTGCAGTGTGATGATATTGGCAGAGTGAAAATTCCACGCTGGCTGTTGCAATACACGGGCAGGAAACTGGAATTTGAAGTAGCAACCGGTCATGATTATCCAGAGAATCTGGAGAAATATGACCTGATATTGCATTGCGGGGGCTGCATGATAGGGCAGACAGAAATGCAGCGAAGAATAAAGGAAGCGGAAAGACGCGGAGTGCCTATCACTAATTATGGTCTGGCAATTTCTAAATTGCAGGGCGTGCTGGCGCGTACCGTGAAACCGCTGGGATATGAATTATAAATAAGGTGATGATTAGTACAGAAAAAATAGAAAGATATGAAGTTTAAATGCCTATATTAAGGTGAAAATCATATAACAGGGACTTTTTTAATAATTGACCAGCGGTGCACATCTGACTTAGATGCAAAAAATAATATTAAGATAAACAGACATCCCCCTGCTTTATTTACTAATAATAACACGTAAAACGCTAATTAATATAGATTTACAGATTATTTTATTTTGAAATTATTCTTTACCCTGAAAGGGTTGTACTACGGCGAAGCCTAATAGCCATGGGTTTTTAACCCATGGTAAAAAAGATCGCAAACTCTCCCCACCCCTTCCTGATTTCGGCTTCGCCGAAAGC
>JAIPGP010000075.1 GCA_021735645.1 Candidatus Cloacimonadota bacterium | reverse complement strand
GAGCCATATGTTCCGCTCGAAGTGAGCCACCTCTCCGAAAAATAGAGCCACCTTATCCGATTTTGAGAACCAATGACAGGTTAAGTATTATATTATATATATTTACACTTCATTTAGGACGAATTTTTTGTAGGTAGAGAAAAATATTGCGGTGGCGGTTGCGGAGTGGAGACGTAGTCGAAACGGAGCAGCCGCCACCGCACCCCATAGCTATTCCATATAACTGAATCAGCCTCCATAAGCTTATTTACACCATTTTACATTATAAATCAATGATCAGAGATAGGAGCTATTGGCAAAATGGCTCCGAGAAACGGATTTAGGGGCTCTATATTTCGGAAGGGTGGCTCTATATCTGTGGACTAATGGTTCTATCTCATCAGATTATTCATTTTTTTTTGCAAAAGCTCTGAAGTTGGGGATTAATGAGATGTGTTTGACAGTAAATTTAGCGATTCAACATGACTGAATAATTTCAGAGGGAAGCCAGTTCTGTAAGAATTCAGGCATCCCCCTGTTTTATAAGAGTAATAAGATAGCTAAATCATTTTTTATAAGACAATTATATCAATATAAATCTCCGCATAATTTGTATTCCCCAATCTCATTAACGCCAGATTTTGATCTGGTGTTAATGATCGCAAAAAGAGAGCTAGAGGTTTCAACCACTTCATAATATTTAAGTGCTACTACAATTTTAATTCACTGTATCTTACTTAAATATATGGTGAAGTCACTGAAGTGACTATATTTCGTTTGTTTATCTTTACCACCAACTGAAGTTGGTGGTTAATGAGATTGATGTTTGGCAGTAAATTCAGCGGCGCTACATTCGCGATTAATTTCGGGGGGGGGGGGGATGCGAGGTTCTGTAAGAATTAACTTGACGTAATCGGGGGAAAAACAGTCAGGTTATTAGAAAAAGTTTCGGGAGATAGAATGAGATTTAGAATATTAGCGGGATTATTATTGATCCCAGTGGCATTACTGATGTCTTTTACGATAGAAATAGCCGATTTTAGCGAAGCAGTAGAAACAAATCCGGTGATATTACAAGCTGGAGCACCTTCCATACCATATATAAGCGTAAAATATCTGCTGGCGATGGGAGAAGAATTTGATAGAGCAGAAATCAGCTATACGGGTTCTGAGCAGGAATTAAGTATAGTATTAGACCCGGTACAGCAGCCTCAGCCGTTGTCGCAGGAATTTATAGAATACACTGCACCGGATATGTCGATCTACGGCAGTTCGGCGATATATCCTGAATCAGGATATAAAGTAGTAAGCACACAGCGGAAAAACGGTTATGACATCCTTTATCTTCATTTATATCCCTGGCGTTATGATCCTGCGGCAGAATTAGTCAACTGGCATGAAACCGCAGAAATAGAAATATTCACCCATTATTCCGAGGCGATTTATCTGGCACAATCTGCTATGTTGACCACTGAGAATCCAGTATTCAGTGGACAGAATCTTTATAATCAGACAGCTTTAGCCAGCTATATAAAAGGTGAAACACAACTCAGCCGCACACTGGCAGACCCATCTGAGCCATACAGCATGATACTGATCACCAGTACAGCAGCCGGAGAATGGTTTGGAGATTATCTGGACTGGAAAATGGATCATGGACTGGAAACCGGAATATTTTATACAGAAGATATTTATGCGGAATATGAAGGTGCAAATAATCAGGCGAAGATCAAGAACTTCATTAATGATGCCTATATGACATGGTCAGGTACAGACAGTCCTTTGGAGTATGTGATCTTAGGTGGAGATGATGAGATAATTCCTATCCGGGGAATTTATATAAATGCTGGAGGCACAATAGATAATAATCTGCCTTGTGATTTGTATTATTCCTGTCTTGATAATGACTGGGATGGTAATGAGAATGGCATTTATGGCGAAGTGAGCGATGATGTGGATCTGGTACCTGAGCTGTCGATCGGCAGATTACCTTTTGATAATGAACAGGATATGATAAACTGGTTCAATAAAGTAACTCATTATGTGGATGATAATACCTATTCCAATAATATTTGCACTTTGGTAGGAGAATCCTTAAATAATAATCCCCAAACCTGGGGTGGAGATGCCATGGACTTTCTTTTGGAAGAGATAGATGAACCCTTCCAGGTGAATACTTTATATGAGCGTGAAGGAACCTATAGCGAATATGGTGTGACTATGGCTATTAATGAAGGCGCAGGTTTTTTGAATCATCTGGGACATTCCAATGAGGGGTTCGTATTCGGACAGACCCGTCCCAGTGCCGCAGATTATTATAATACTGAGTATGGATTCGGCTATTCACAGGGCTGCTATCCGGCAGCGTTTGATGAAGCTACCGGTCAGACAAGTGAATGTATAGTAGAGAATTTTATCATCCGTCCGGCAGGATTCTTTGAGTTTATAGGTAATTCACGTTATGGCTGGTATAGCCCCGGTCAACCGGCAAGTGGACCTTCTCAGCAATATCATCTGCCTTTTATGCAGGCAATATTTACTTATGATCTGCGGGAATTTGGCAAAGCACTGGCATACAGCAGGGAAGTGATGGCAGATGCAGCCATAGAATATTCTCATCTCCGCTGGGTACATTATGAGCTTACGCTGATGGGTGATCCTTCTATATCACTGAAAGTTCCTAACCCTGATTTCCCGTTTATAGCACCTGAAGAACCTATATATACCGATACTGAGGGCGATGGAGATGGAGCTATCAATCCGGGGGAGACAATTGAGATAACCATACCACTAACTGCTGATGCTGACTGGGCAGATGCAGAAGATGTAAATATCACCATCCAGTTTGAGGATAGTGCAGTATCTACCGAGACAGAGACCATTTATTATGGCTCAATTGCCTCAGGAGAAACAATCACTTCTGAGCCTATCATCGTATATGTCCCTGCAGATTGCAGCTATGATGCCTATCCTTATACTATCACAGTAATGGCACCAGTAGGAACAGAAAGTGAATTTGTGAAATCATACAGCTTTGATTTTGAAGTATCAATCCAGCAGACGAACTGGCCCTGGTTTCTGGCAGAGCGTTTGAGTGTGGCACCAATTATAACAGACCTGGATGGGGATGGAGTTTTTGACATATTGGCTACCACCATGGCTGGAGACATGTATGGCATTGATCTTTATGCAGAGGAAATGGATGGCTATCACTGGGAAACGGGAGAGACGATTGAGAATCAGACAGCTTTTGGAGACGTGGATGCTGATGGAGAAGATGAAATAGTGCTGGCAACCCGGGCAGGAAATATATATGCCCGTAATCTGGACGGCTCACTCGCCTATGAATATGTACATGGTGCTGACCAGTTATTAACTCCAGTACTCACCGATATAGATGGAGATGGTCTGCTGGAAGTAATAAGTTATGGCATGGATGGTAATCTGATAGTTTTAGATGAGAATGGAGAATCAGAGATGGGCTTTCCGCTGCCTTTAGGCATTATGTGCTTCCAGGAAATGGCAGCAGCAGATATAGATGGTGATGGTGGCACTGATATTGCCATTGCTACATTGGATGGTCAGCTGCATGTCATAAAATATAACGGCATGGAAGTAGCAGGATTCCCCGTGGCACTGGGCAGTAATCCTGGAAGTGGCGTAACCATTCTTGCTAATCATAATCTGGCACTCGGCACCTCTGACAGAAGGTTACTGGTAATCTCATCAACCGGTGAGATCATAACGGATAAAGAATTAAGTTCCAATATTGTATCTTCTCCTATCGCAGCAGATTTTGATGGAGATGAAGAACTGGAACTGGCATTCACAACCCGTTTTGGCGATGTATATATCTGCGAGCAGAATGGTGATGATCTGCCGGGCTGGCCTCATGACAGCGAGTGCTCAATCTCACAGCCACCTTTGGCAGTGGATATTGATAATGAAAATGGAATTGACCTGATCTGGTTTGCAGCTACTAATACGCTCTTTGTTTATAATAACGATGGCACAGAAATAGATTTTTCACCTGTACCGGTTAATTATAATGATAATTTCCCGGCATCTATCGCTGATCTGGATAATGATCTGGATTATGAGATAGTGTTCAGTACCAGTAACCGGGTGATAGTAATAGACAGTAAACTTCGCAAAGGCTCAGAAGCACCCTGGTCAACATTTAGAGGCAATCTTTGCCGCACGGGATTTTATGGAGATAACCAGCTTACTGATAATGAAATTACAGAAGTGGCACCTGCCGGTAATGTCCTGATGCCAAATTATCCTAATCCCTTTAATCCCTCAACGACCATTTCTTTTTTCACCACAGAGGGCACAGAGAGCGCTGAGATCAATATTTACAACATAAAAGGGCAGCAGGTGCAATCATTCAAAATTGATGACGGGAGACGGGAGTCGGGGGTCGGGAGACGAAGCGTGGTCTGGGATGGCAAAGATAAATCAGGCAAAGCAGTAGCTTCAGGAGTGTATTTCTATCGTCTGAAGATCGATAATAAAATATGTGACAGCCAGCGTATGCTGCTGTTGAAATAATTTCTTTCTTTCCAAAAGAGATAAGCCGACCGGACAGGTAACTGTCCGGTTTTTTGTTTAATTTTGTCTTAATGAGAGTTGCATTCCTGCGTAACCAGTGCATCCTTCTCTGGATTATATTCCATTTAATCTTACATTACATTGCATCAGTGAGAAGTGAAAAAAGTGAGAAGTGAAAAGAAAAGAGTATATCATCAGCGAAATACATTTAAAACACGAAAAAAAAGAAATATTTATTTCACCACAGAGGCACAGAGGGCACAGAGAGATTGAAAATTAAATGTAATAAACTCGGAACTTGGAACTGGGGTAAGGGGTCAAGTAATCAAGCAGTCTTGAAGTCAAAAAGTCAATCAGTCTATCCTTCATTCCCTCCGTGCCCTCTGCACCTCAGTGGATAAATAATCTTACATTCTGTTTTTTCGAGCCTTTAGTGCCTTTCGTTGATAAATTATTTTACATTACATTAGCTGTATTCAGCGTCCGTGCTAATCAGTATAATCCGCGGCATCTGTGTTCTATTCCCTCTGTTCAGTCCTAAAATAGTTGACTAATTTTTGCAAAATGATGATAGTAGTTAATGTACATTTAATAAGGATATGGGGGCATAATGAGAAAGTATATGATATTATTTTTTATGTTTATGACAATTAGTCTGCTGGCTACAACAATAAACATACCTGCTGATTACGCAACTATTCAGGAGGGAATATTTACATCTGAAGATGGAGATGAGATAATAGTATCACCTGGAACTTATCTAGAGAATATCAATTTTTCAGGCAAAGCAGTAATTCTGGGGTCGTTGTTTTATACTACTCAGGATACAAGCTATATTTCTCAGACGATCATTGATGGCAATCAAGCTGATAACGTAGTCACATTTGACAGTGCAGAAGATTCTACTTCAGTATTAACCGGTTTTACGATTACTAATGGACATCCTGATGGATGGGGCGGAGGAATTTACTGCTGGGAATCCAGTCCGAGTATAGTGAATGTGACGATTACTAATAATTTAGCTTTATATAATGGTGGTGGGATTTACTGTTATTCTTCCAGTCCGAGTTTAGAGAATGTGATAATTACCGGTAATACGGCTGGATGGGAAGGCGGTGGGATTTACTGCTGGGAATCCAGTCCGAGTTTAGAGAATGTGACAATTACTAATAATTCTGTTGAAGTGTATGGTGGTGGAATTTCCTGCAACTCTTCTTCCAGTCCGAGTTTAGAGAATGTGATTATTAGGGATAATTCGACTGAAGGTGATGGTGGTGGGATTTACTGCTACTCTTCTTCCAGTCCGAGTTTAGAGAATGTAACGATTACAGGTAATTCAGCGGGAGATGATGGCGGTGGGATTTACTGCAAAAATGCCTCCAGTCCAATTTTAGAGAATGTAACGATCACGGGTAATTCAGCAGGAGATTATGGTGGTGGTATTTACTGCAATCATCAAGTTAATCTGAGTTTAGTGAATTGTATTCTTTGGAATAATTTACCGCATGAAGTGGAAATTCCAAGTATTTATGATGAAAACATAGCAACAATAGCCTATTCTGATATTGCTGGAGGAGAGGAGGGAATAGTAACCAACAATAATTGTACAGTAAACTGGTTAGAAGGTAATATTAATGCTGATCCAATATTTGTGGATGCTTTGGTGGGAGATTATCATCTGGCAGAAAATTCACCCTGCATTGATGCGGGTACCAGTTATTTTGAGTATGAAGGTGAAGTCTTAGTAGATCTCAGTGAAGATGAATATTGGGGAATTGCCCCTGATATGGGAGCTTATGAATATAATGGAAATGCTGTGATATATTATGGTGATATTAGTGATAATGGAGTAGTAGGAAGTTATGATGCTGGGCTGGTTCTGATGTACGTAGTAGGACTTGATCCTTTGCCTGAGCTTGACCCTCTGCCCTGGTCAGACTGGCGAGTGGAAAGGGCAGACGTAGATCTTAGCGGTGATATTGGCGCGATTGATGCGGCTTATATATTACAGTATGTTGTAGGGATAATCGGCGAATTGCCGGTAGTTAATGCTATGCGGCTCTCTGCAGGCGAGATCACAATCTCCCATGATGCAGAATATATCTATCTCAATAGTCTAAAGGCGATTTTCAGTCTCGAATATAATAGAACTGTGGAAAATCTTACTATGGATTTACCGGAAGTAATAAATGATGATTGTCTTTATAGCTGTAATGATAATAAGTTTGCTTTGATCAGTGCTGCCGGGGTTTCCGGTAATATTGTCAGGATACCCTATCAGTCTGAAAATCAGGGAGCGTGGAATGTCCACTTTCAGATAGAGGATAATGGAAATTCTTATGATCTGGAATATCTGCAGGAAGAAGATGTGAATGTAATTGAAAATGGAAAATTGAAAATTGATAATTACCCCAATCCCTTTAATCCTGAGACCAGGATCAGCTTTGAATTAAGCAGCCCTGCAGAAAATGTAACAGTGTCTATCTATAACATCAGAGGACAGAGGGTTTGGGAACATAAACTGGAAGACGTAGAAAGTGGCAGGCAGGAAGTACTCTGGACAGGAGTAAATAGAAACGGCAGACAGGTTGCTTCAGGAGTATATTTATGTCGAGTGATAGCAGGCAAGGAAAAGAAATCTGCTAAGATGTTATTTCTGAAATAAAGCTTTTTTGTTTGGAATTGCCAGAAATTCTTTATAATATGATAAATAATGGAGGTTTCCAATGAAAGTGCTGATTATATATGCTCATCCCCGTAAAGACAGTTTTAACCAGGCTATTTTGAAAAGAGTGGAAGGAGTACTGGCAGAATTGCAGCAGGACGTGATAATTCGTGATCTTTATGCCATGAACTTTGATCCGGTATTCCGGGCAGAAGAACAGGCAAAACTCCAGAAAAATAGAACTCCGGCTACTATTAAAACCGAACAGAAACATATTAGCTGGGCAGATATGCTGATCATTATCCATCCCATCTGGTGGTTCAGTATGCCGGCAATTTTGAAAGGGTATATAGATAAAGTATTGCAGGCAGGGTTTGCCTATTCTTATGTGAATGGTAAAGTTATAGGATTGCTGCAGAACAAAAAACTGCTCTTGATCAATACCACCGGGACTCCTGAGAAAGCTATGGAACAAAAAGGGATCAAAGATGTATTGCAGACGACTATGGATACTGGTATCTATGAATTTTGCGGATTGAAAGTTGAGCATATATTTCTGGCAGGCGTGTCCTATATTGATGAAAAAGCCCGGGAAGCCTATCTGGATCAGGTGGAAAGTCACCTCTGGCAGGAGTTCAAATAAAGCGATGTTTCCATATCTATTTTCACATTAGTATTAGTCCTGATTTTAATGTCAATCAGGGATGATTGACCTACATTCAATTAAGCAAAAAAATCCGTGAATATTCGTGTAATCCGTACAATCTGTGTTCTATTTTTTGTTATTTAATGTCAATCAGGGATGATTGACCTACATTCAATTAAGCAAAAAATCCGGGTATATCAGTGTAATCCGTACAATCTGTGTTCTATTTTTTGTTTTTTTAATGTCAATCAGGGATGATTGACCTACATTCAATTAAGCAAAAAAATCCGTGTATATCAGTGTAATCCGTACAATCTGTGTTCTATTTTTTGTTATTTAATGTCAATCAGGGATGATTGACCTACATTCAATTAAGCAAAAAAATCCGTGTATATCAGTGTAATCCGTACAATCTGTGTTCTATTTTTTGTTATTTAATCCTGCATTCCCGAAAACCATAACGATGAAAACACTGTAAAAGATTATAATATATAGCAACACAAGTTTTTTACTAGACTAAAACCTTGTTATAAATATATTCTCTATAACGATAATGCCGGGGAGGGAAAATTGAAAATGTAAAATGGGAGACGGGAAATGAGGTTAGTTATTTTTAGGTTGTACCCTTCGCATAAAGCTATGGGGCAGCTTCGATTAGTCGTTAATAGTTATGAAGTTGTAATTAGGGACTTAAAAATCTGTATAAGTGAAGAAAGCTGTGTTTATTTTAACGTTAAAAATAGGGGTATATATATTCAAAAAACGCCAAAAATGTTACTTTATGCTGTAAATAACATAATAGCAGTCAGTTATGAGGTAACATTTTAGTAACATTTAGTAACATTAGTAATATTTTGCGATCTATAATAGCCAGAAAGTTCAGATATACGAAATAATAACCATAAAAGAAAGGATTAAAACCGATCTTATGATTGGTGATTAGTGTGCTTCGAAGAGGAGTCGGAGAGGAATTACTTTGAACAAAAAGGTAGATAATTACGCTGGAGAGAGATGACAAAAAACAAATAGAATTATATCATGAGCCAGGGATTAAACCTCCATCGTTATAATTAGCGGGAATGCTGGTTTAATGTCAATCAGGGATGATTGACCTACATTCAATTAAGCAAAAAAATCCGTGAATATCCGTGTAATCCGTACAATATGTGTTCTATTTTTTGTTTTTAATGTCAATCAGGGATGATTGACCTACATTCAATTAAGCAAAAAAATCCGTGAATATTCGTGTAATCCGTACAATCTGTGTTCTATTTTTTGTTTTTTTAATGTCAATCAGGGATGATTGACCTACATTCAATTAAGCAAAAATATCCGTGAATATCAGTGTAATCCGTACAATCTGTGTTCTATTTTTTGTTTTTTTAATGTCAATCAGGGATGATTGACCTACATTCAATTAAGCAAAAAAATCCGGGAATATTCGTGTAATCCGTACAATCTGTGTTCTATTTTTTGTTATTTAATGTCAATCAGGGATGATTGACCTACATTGAAATTGACAAATGATAATACTTTTTAATATTTTGAATAATATAAAGTAACAGGAGTCTGTGATGAGAAAATTGTTAATATTTGTTTTTTGTGTTACCCTTTTATTTATAATATCATGCTCTTCAGAACAGCCGGACCGCTCAACATTCTGGCAGGATGGTTATTGTCTGCAGACCAATGTGAGGTCTGTAGAAGCAAATCTTGAATCTATTGCCGTAAACACTTTGGAAGACGGGTGGAAAGTCTTTAAAATTGTGGATTTTCCGGAGAGCTTTGTGGAATGGAGTGGGAGGCGAAGACTGGAATTTCTGCAGAATTTTAAAGGCGGCAGACCTGAGCTGGCGGGACCTCATAATGGCATAGTGGCAACTTACGGTTATCAGCGATCAGACGCGCAATTCAGTTTGAATAATGCCGTAAAAGGGATGGGATTTGTGCCAAAGCCGGAGAAGATGGCAGAAATGACAGCTCTGCTGGACTCAACTCAAGATGCTTCATACCAGGAAAAAATGGCAATTCTGGAAGGATTTTATCAGAATCTGGAAGAGAACTTTGACCTGGATAAACAGGCATCACTGGAGCTTTATTCCCGACCGGAATATATGACCCAGACTTTCCTCAATCAGATGTATAATCCCGTTTCTACTATTGTATTTCTGGATATTCCTTCTTATAAACTGAAAACAATTGCCCGGTTGATAGACCCTAAAAACCCTGAACTTACTGAATATGAAAGGCAGGTAGTTACCTGGATAAATAAGATACACAGTTATTTTCATGGACCATTCAGTGTGGACTTTATCGGCGTGATCTACTATGTAGTAGAAGTTTATGACAATTCACCTCGGGGAAAAGATCCCCAAACAGGAATGGGCAGACGGTTGATGCCATTATTGCCATAGGTTAATATGAGTTATATAAAAGTATATGTTGTCCTTCTGCTGCTATTTCTCAGCAGTTGTGCCGGTAAAATGTATCAGACAGAGGGTGGATATAAGAGACAGCACGGTTATTATAAAACAGACACATCCAATAAACAGGCGAAAGCTCAGCAGGGTGACAAATTATGGATGGTGTGTTCATACTATGCCGACAAGTTTCATGGCAGACCAACCTCAAATGGAGAGACTTTTGACATGTATAAATTCACCTGTGCTCATAAAAAGCTGCCCTTTAATACGGAGCTGCGGGTGACTGATCCGGATACCGGTAAATCTGTAGAAGTGAGAGTAAATGACCGTGGACCTTTTGTTGCCGGACGTGATCTTGACCTGTCCTATGCAGCTGCAAAGCAGATTGGTCTGATTCCTTATGGAGTGAAAAAGCTGCAAATAGAAATTATCAAAAAACCGTGAGAAAAAAATGACATATAAAAAACTCCACCTTTCCGCTGAAGTGGAAATGGCAATAAAAAACAATATCCCGATCGTTGCACTGGAATCCACCATTATTGCCCATGGCATGCCATATCCTCAGAACCTGGAAACAGCCAGCCATCTGGAAAATATCATAAGAGAAAAGGGCTGCTGTCCAGCAACAATTTTTCTTAGGGATGGTAATATCATGATAGGTGCAGAGCAAGAGCAACTGCAACATCTGGCTCAGGCAAAAGATGTGCAAAAAGCAACTACACGTGATATTGCCGCCATACTGGTAAAGAACCAAACCGGAGCAACTACTGTGGCAGCCACTATGCGCTGCTGCCGGCTGGCTGGCATAAAGGTATTTGCTACAGGGGGTATTGGTGGAGTGCATAGAGGAGCAGAAGAAACTTTTGATATTTCTGCTGATCTCACAGAACTGGCGAATACTCCAGTAATAGTTATTTCTGCCGGGGCAAAGGCAATCCTTGATATAGGCAAAACATTAGAATATCTGGAGACAGCAGGAGTAGCAGTTATGGGCTGGCAAACTGATACATTCCCGGGCTTCTATTCAGCTGCCACTCCCTGGTCAATATCCCGCATTGATTCTGCAGCAGCCATTGCCGCTATATATAAAGAGCAAATAGAATTAGGATTGTCTAGCGGCATGCTGATAGCTAACCCGGTGCCGCAGGAATACGAAATACCCTGGAATAAAATGGCTTTGATCATCGATCAGGCACTGGCAGATATGAAAGCCATGGAAATAACCGGCAAAGCAGTTACGCCCTTTTTATTAAGTAGAATCACAGAGATAACCGGAGGAGATTCACTGAAAACCAATATCAGACTTGTGGAAAATAATGTGAAACTTGCCTGTCGAATAGCAAGGAGATTACATGAATAGCATTATAATTAGAGATTATTCAGATAATGATTTTCAGGCAATTACTCGCATCTGGAACGAATGTGGCTGGCTGGAAGAGAAAATGGACAGCACGGTAAAGGAGATCATTGGAGACAGCCGCATCAAAGTAGCTGAGATCGATGGCGCAGTGGAAGCGTCTGCCATGGCTACTGATGCCCGAATGCAATACAGGGACAACGTGATAAATGCCAATGTGATAAATGCCGTAACAGTTTCTCTGGTGGCTCGTAAAAGCGGTTTAGCCCGAAAAGCCTTAACTAGTTTACTGGCAGATGAGGCAGAGCGAGGCATTCCGTTAAGCGTACTGGGAATGTTTGAACAGGGGTTTTATAATAAACTGGGCTATGGCACAGGTAATTATTTCCGGCAATTGCATGTGGATCCTGCTGAGCTAAATATCCCAGTGAAATGCCGAATTCCTACAAGACTGACGATAGAAGATTTTAGGGCAATTCACCAAAATAGATTGAATAGAGTTAAATTGCATGGCAGATTTGATATGCTCTCCCCCATCGCGACAAAATCTGAAATGGAATTCTGCAAAAAAAGCTTTGGTCTGGGTTATTACAACAAAGCTGGCAGATTAACACACCATCTCTGGATTGATCCCAGCAGTCAGGAACATGGGCCCTATTATATCATGTGGTATGCCTATGAAACTAATGAGCAATTACTGGAGCTGCTGGCACTTCTGCAAAGTTTCAATAATCAGGTGCGGGAAGTATCTATTACAGAACCTGCTGATATTCAACTGCTCGATTTCATGAAAAGACCTATTCACAGTAAAGCAATCACTAAAGGTGATAAATATCAGAACTATCTGAATTCTTATGCCTACTGGCAGCTAAGAATTCTTGATCCCATTGCCTGCCTGCAAAAAACATCACTCGCTAGCCAGACAATGGAACTGAATGTGCTGCTATCAGACCCTATTGAGCAATATCTGCCAGAAGACAGCAACTGGCGGGGGTGCAGTGGAGAATATTATCTCAGACTGGGAGAAACCTGTGAAATGGCAAAAGGCTTCCGAGATAACCTGCCAGTTTTGCAGGCAAGCATCAATGCCTTCAGTAGAATGTGGCTGGGGCTGAAACCAGCCAGCGGACTGGCGATCAGTGATGATCTGAAAGCGGAGCAGTCTCTTCTAAAGAAACTTGATCAAGCCTTCTGCCTTCCTGATCCTCAACCTGACTGGTGGTTTTAAGTAAGCTGATATCATCAGAGATAGTTAAAAAAATCCAATTCTAAGCAGAGATTAAGGATACTGGCTGCTATTACTATTAAATTATTATTTTCAAATAATTAAAACTTTTTTGGAATAGATTTTGCATTACAGTTACTGAGAAAGTTTTTTTTCAAGGAGCAGCTATGAAAAAATATATTATATTTACAATAATCTTCACATTGTTGTCAATTTTGACGGCAGAGCAGGTGGATATTACACTTTCAGGTGATCACAACAGTATTGATCTGATCAATCAGCAACCGGAAATTCTGGAATTTTCTGCTGAGATCAGTGAATTATATCAGTTATCACTCAGCACCAGATCAGGTGATTTCAGCGAATTGATCATTCCGGGATTCGGCACCAGTGGTGAAACCGGTACCCCCCGGCTTCCAGTTAAAAGAGAGCTGATCGCTGTTCCTCTTGGAGCAGAATTATCAATAGAAATAGCCGATTATCAAAGCATTGAGTATCAATTGTCCGATCTGGGAATATACGAACAATTGATCCCTGTTCAACCACCTACACCTAAAAGTATTGATCCTTCTGAACTGGAATTTGCCTATGATCAGTTAGCTTTTGAGCAAGATAAATGGTATGGAAATGAGATATTTACCAGTGAAGAAATCGGCATCCTAAGAGGTCAACGCATTTTTACGGTTACATATCATCCCCTTGCCTATAATCCTGTTCAGCAAAAGATAATTATATATAACAATGTTAACGCAACTGTTAATTTTGTTGGCAGTGATCAGGCAGCAACTCAGGAATTACGGCAAAAAACCTGGTCACCGGCTTACGAAAAAGTGTATTCCAGCTCTCTGATCAATTACACACCTTTGCAGACCAGAGATGACATCACACGTTACCCCATAAAGTATGTGATCATCTCTGATGAGATGTTCACTGCTCAATTGCAGCCATTCATTAACTGGAAAACTCAGCAGGGCTATAATGTGATCGAAACCTATACCAGTGAAATCGGCGGCAGCACAGCAGCCATAGCAAATTACGTCGAAAGTCTCTGGGAGGAAGCAACTCCGGAAGATCCTGCCCCATCCTTTATCCTTTTCGTAGGTGATACAGCCCAGATACCAGCCTATAATGGAGCCACCGGCAGCCACGTAACTGATTTGAATTATGTCCGCCTGGAAGGTAATGATTATCTGCCAGAAATATATTATGGCAGATTCTCTGCCCGTAATACTGCCGAATTACAGCCTCAGATAGATAAGACCCTGGAATATGAAATGTTCACTATGCCAGACCCGTCTTATCTGGAAGAAGTTGTCATGATCGCGGGAGTGGATGCGGCACACAGTTCCACCTGGGCTAATGGACAAATAAATTACGGCACCTCAAATTATTTTAATGCTGCCCATGGCATCACTTCGCATACATACCTCTACCCCGCTTCCGGCAGTAGTGCTGCCCAGATCGTCCAGAATGTATCAGATGGTGCAGGTTACGTGAATTATACTGCTCATGGTTCTTCCACGTCCTGGGCTGATCCCAGCTTCACTATCAGCAATATTAACAGCCTTCAAAACGAGCATGAGTATCCTTTAGTAGTAGGAAACTGCTGTCTCACTAATAAATTTGAAGTTGGTGAATGCTTTGGCGAAGCCTGGCTTCGCGAAGAAAATGGTGGAGCTATTGGTTATATTGGCGGAACAAATTCCACTTACTGGGATGAAGATTTCTGGTGGGGTGTAGGCTCTGGCAATATCACGAGCAACCCCACTTATAACGGCACAGGACCCGGAGCTTATGACGGCATGTTCCATGACCATGGTGAAACTTTTCCCGACTGGTACACAGCCCAGGCTGCCGTTATTATGGCTGGTAACCTGGCTGTTGTGCAAGGTGGTGGTTCTGCGAATTATTACTGGGAAATATATTCCCTGATGGGCGATCCGTCTCTGGTTCCCTACTTTGGAGTCCCTCAGCAGAACACAGTCAGTCATGCAGCCCAGATATTCATTGGCAGCTCTCAATTTACCGTCTCTGCTGAACCATATTCCTATGTGGGTCTCAGTATAGATGGTGAGTTACTCGCCGGTGGACTTATTGAAGCCAGCGGTTCTATCACACTGGGATTTCAGCCACTTAGCTCAGCGGGTACGCTTGATCTGGTGGTTTGCCGTCAAAATCACGAGCCTTATATCGCTGATATTGCGGTAGTACCCAATGAAGGAGCCTTCCTTACAATAAATGATTTCTCGATCTACTCCGATAATGGTGATGAAATCATAGATTTTGGCGAAACTATTCAACTAAGCATTGATCTGGAAAATATCGGGACAGATGAAGCTTCTGCCGTCGTCGCTACATTATCCATCAATGATCCTTATATCACAATTACTAATAATACTGTATATCAAAATGCTATAGCTGCCGGCAGCATTGAAACTCTTTCCGGCTTTACCTTCCAGGTAGCTGATAATATCCCTGACCAGTATGCTTTCCAGCTTGATTTCAGCTTTTCATACGACCAGGGTGAAAATGATGCTCAGCTTGATCTGCTGGCTCATGCCCCGGTGATTGCTTTGGGAAATCTTTATATATCAGGCGATGATAATAATAATGGCAGACTCGATCCCGGAGAAACCGCCGATATCGACCTGGAAATCCTCAATAACGGCAGCTCAATCATGGAAAATGTGATCTGTATGGTCAGTACTAACAGTGAATATATTACTATCTATAATACCTGGTCTTTCATCCCCCAGATATTACCCAATGGAAGCGGACTATATCCCTTTATGGTAGAAGTTGCTGAAAATTGTCCTGAGGGGGAAATAATCTATTTCTCAGCAGAAGTTACTGCCGGGACTCAGCTTACCTATACAGGCAGTGTCTCTCTTAATATCGGTTTGAGTCTGGAAGATTTTGAAAGTGGAGACCTATCGAACTGGGAATGGACAACTTCCGGTAATGCCAACTGGTTTGTCACTACAGAGGCACCTTATGAAGGAAGCTATTGCGTAGAATCTGGTGATATCGGTAATAGTCAGATTTCCTCACTCTCGATTGAACTTGATGTGCTCTATGATGATGAGATAAGTTTTTTCCGTAAAGTATCTTCTGAAGCCAACTGGGATTATTTATTGTTTTATATTGATGATGAGGAAATTGATAGCTGGAGCGGAACTCAAGCCTGGGCTCAGGTTTCATATCCTATCTCTGCCGGTTCGCACGAACTCTCCTGGGTATATGACAAAGATGGCTCATTATCTTCCGGTTCTGATTGTGCCTGGCTGGACTATATAATTTTTCCTGCCATTGGTATTCCGCAACCACCTGAGATGACCTGCAGCGTGGATGAAATCACTCAGATCATAGAACTTAATTCCACTGCTTTGCAAGAATTCAGTATCGCTAATACTGGCGGAGGAACCCTTTATTATTTCCTCAGTATTGCAGAAACTGACCGCAGCATCGAAGGTTCTACCTTTACATGTGATGCTGAAACATATATTCCAGGTGCAACCGTTACCTGGAATCTGGAAGTGTATAACAACAGCAGCGACACAGAGTGGCTTACGGATATCCTGCTTGATTTTCCTCCTGGTGTTTCCGTTATTTCTGCAACTGATTTCACTGGAGGCTCGGGTGATCTCATCTATAATGGCGTCAATGGTGCCGGAGCAAGTGTGGAATGGAATGATCCTGATGGCGGCTGGGGTGAAATACTTGGGAATGAAACTGCTACTGCATCAATTACCGTAATAGTAGATGCGAACCAGGCAGGAGATATTATGCTTAACTGGACACTGATTGGAGATGACTTTGGTTCTGCCCCCCATCAGCTTACCGGAACTATCACTCTCACTACTGAGATCATACAGCTTGACTGGGTTACATTAAGCCAATATGATGGTGTACTGAATGGTGGTGAATCTGACCAGATCACTATTAATTTTGATTCTATTGACCTTGATCAAGGCATCTATACAGCAAATCTGGTTATAAATGATAACAGGCAGATCACAACTATCCCTGTGACAATGATAGTTGGTGGCGATATTGCTTATGGTGACATTGATGATAATGGTTATATAGAAGCCTTTGATGCTTCCCTGGTTTTGCAATACGCGGTGGGAATTGATCCAGCACCATTTGCCCCACTACCCTGGGAAAGCTGGAGACTGCTCCGCTCGGATGTGGACGGTAATGATTTCACTGAAGCCTTTGATGCTTCTCTTATCCTGCAATACTCTGTAGGTCTCATTTCTTCCTTCCCGGTAGAAAACAGATTACCTTTTGCAGCACCACAGGCAGAAATCAGCTATTCTATCACAGCAGATGCTCTCCAGTTTTATTGCTCGGATGAATTGTATAGTCTCTATATTTCCACGCAGGATAATAGCCTCCTCGGCTCACCATTATATCATAACAAAGATATGCTCACAGCATTTAATAATGATGAAACCTGGCAGACAGCGTCTGCTGCTGCCCAACCGGCTACCGGGCATATTCTCACTATCCCGCTAAACTCTCAAGATGTACAATACGACCTGAAACTGGCTCTCAGCATAAATGGCTATCCCTCCTCACTCATCATCCCAAAAGAAGAACTTATGGCAGCATTCATGCCATCAGTTACTCAGCTGAATGGCAATTACCCCAATCCTTTCAATCCCACTACTGCCATCAAATATCAGCTTGCCGATGATTCACAGGTGAAACTGGATATTTATAATATTAAAGGACAGCATATCACCTCTCTGGTAAATGATTTCCAGACCGCCGGAGAATACAATATCATCTGGCAGGGTACATCTGCTGATAATACACCAGCCCCCAGTGGTATATATCTCTATAAACTCACCTCCGGCAGCTTCACAGCCACTCAAAAAATGATCCTGCTCAAATAAGCTGAGATAAATAAAATACACCCCCGGACGACACATCTGGGGGTGTATTTTTTTTTGCCCGTACTCCTCCTATGGACAGTATGGACATTATGGACAGTATGGACAAAATGGACATCATAGACACTATTCTTCTACCTGTGTCTAAATTGTCCATTCACGTTGGGTTCTATTACTTTTTCGCAGCACTTTGCAGAAAAGTCTTGACTATTTCGCAAAGCATTGCGGATTAGTAGTTATGAAAAGAATTAAAGAAGATGTCGTGCTCAGGGACTTAAAAAAGAAAATGGTCTTTATCACAGGTCCCCGGCAGGTAGGCAAAACCTGGCTGGCTAAAAAAATTGCCGAGAAGTTCTCATATCCGGTTTATTTAAATTTTGACAGATTGGCGGATAGAAATATAATTCAAAGCGAATCCTGGTTACCCAATACAGATCTGTTGATCTTTGATGAAATCCATAAAATGAAAGGCTGGAAGAATTATCTGAAGGGTATTTTTGACACAAAAGAGCCGTATCTTAAGATTTTAGTGACTGGAAGTGCCAGGCTTGAAACATTTCATAAATCTGGTGATTCTCTTGCGGGAAGATATTTTTTGCATCATTTATTGCCTTTTACGCCTTATGAAGCAGCAGCAACTTCACAGACTTTAATTAATAAAATCATCACTGAAAGCGGATTTCCAGAACCACTTCTGGCAGAAACTGACCAAGATATAAAAAAATGGAGAAATTTCTATATCAGCGGGCTGGTCAGAGATGATATCAGCGATTTCTCCAGCCTCTCCAAAAATAGAGAACTGGAACTGCTTCTGGAATTGCTGCGTCAAAATGTATGTTCTCCAGTATCATACAGTTCATTGAGCAAAAACTTACAGATTTCTCCAAACACAGTGAAAAGCTACCTAGAAATTCTGGAAGCATTATACATCGTTTTCAGAATTTCACCTTATTCCAATAACATTGCTCGATCTCTACTAAAATCTCCTAAATTGTATTTCTATGATACTGGAATGGTACTAGGCAATGCTGGACAAAAGCTGGAAAATGCAGTAGCAGTTTCACTAAAAGACTACACTTTCAGACAGTATGAAGAAATGGGTGAAACCTGCCATCTCAGTTATATTCGCACTAAAGAAAAAAAGGAAATTGATTTCTGTCTTCATAAGGATAACAAACCGTACCTGTTTATCGAAGTTAAAAACAGCGACAATAATTTCAGTAAAACTCTAATTGCTTTTTCCCGTAAATACCAGGTGAAAGCGGTTCAACTGGTTGATAATATAAAACATGAGCGTTTTTTAGATAATATCACCCTGAGAAATCTCAGCAATTTCCTCGCCCATGATCTAGCCGATACAATTCTGTAAAAATTCTATCTTTAGAGATCATGAGAATTATGGACACAATAGACAAAATGAACACTATAGACCTAATTCGTATGACGCTTTGATTGCGGGTTATACTGTTATAATTATATTATAATTACCAGGCACTATAAGATAGTATAGTATGTATTTGAGCTGATTAATTATTTTTATTGTTACTGGCATTATTTTATCTTGACAGTATTTTTGAGTTTGAGGAATATTTGTTTGGAGGACACAATGAAACAAATTATGGAGCAAGTATTAAGAGAGTGTATTGAAGAAGTGCATGCCCGGAAATTATTAGCCCAGGCTTTGGAAAAAGAAGGACTTTCCAAAACTCAGGATTATTATCTGATCGCTATCGGTAAAGCTGCCTGCGCTATGGCTGAAGCCGCCCATGATTATTTTGGTAACAGAATAATCGAAGGTCTGGTTATCACCAGGATTGGTTATGCCAGACCTGTTGTAGAATATGATGTTAGACAAGCTGAACATCCAATTCCAGGACCACACTCAATTATAGCGGGAGAAGCAGTGCTTGAATTAGTCCAGAACCGGAAGAAAGGGGTTGAATTTCTGCTTTTGATTTCAGGCGGAGCTTCGGCTTTGGCAGTTTCGCTTCGCGACGGTATAACCTTAGATGACCTGAGAGGGATTACTGAAGCTCTGCAGCAAGGTGGGGCTGATATTGTGGAATTGAATTCTGTCCGCAAGCATTTATCAAAGATAAAGGGTGGTCAGCTGGCTGAGCTTGTTAAGCCTGCCCAGATTCATGGATTTCTGCTTTCTGACGTCATCGGCAATCGGCTGGATACGATAGGTTCCGGACCTGCAGTCCCTGATCAAACAACTACTGATAATGCTGTAAAAAACCTGGAAAAATATACTCAAGATAGATTTGCTCATGTAAAAGATGCAATGCAAAAGGAAACTCCGAACACAGTAACCAATGCCACGCACAAAGTTATCGGGGACAATGAGCTGTTTTGCCATCTGGCAGCAGAGAAGATGAGGGCTGAGGGAATATTTCCTATTATACTGACAACTGAGATGCGGGGAGAAGCTCGAGTATTTGCCGGAAAAATACCGGAAATAGTAAAAAGTCTGCGTCAGCTCAAGGGAATAATCCAGTTTCCCTGCGTTGCAATTTGTGGAGGAGAAACCACTGTAACCGTCAAAAATCCTGATGGGATTGGTGGTCGTAATCAGGAACTGGCTCTGGCAGCAGCGATTGCAATAAGAAAGATGAAAGGAGTATCAGTAGCCGCCTGTGCTTCTGATGGAGCTGATGGAAGAAGTGACAATGCAGGAGCGATAGTAGATTGGGAGAGTTATGATAAAATGATAAGTATAGATATTGATCCTGAAGACTATCTGAATGCTAATAACAGCACCCTTGCACTTGATGAAATCAAAGCTGCTATTAAGACTGGTCCATCAAATACAAATGTGAATGATATTCTGATGATCAGGATCGAGGAATAATATCGTAAGAGTGTAAATAAACTGAGCTTTCATTTTAAAGTAGTTGGAGAAACAGAAATAGATCAAAAATCCGACTGGCAGGTATTTCATATTCCCTTTTTCAGATCATAATTTACAGAAACTGATAACCAGTGAATATATCCTCATCCCACCTGTGAGCCCAGGTTGTTATGTTCACTTTGCAACAGCTATATAATTAACCGAGACTGTTCAAGCTAAGTGATTGATATCATTGTAGAATTTCCATTTTGGCTAAACAAAAGTGCACATATTCATCATATTTGTCAATTTTATGCAGGCATCCCCCTGTTTTTTTTGTTTTCATAGCAGGAATTTTAATGATAATTGACCAGTTAAGTAGGACTTGCACCGCTGGCGGTACTCCGAAAGTGGGGCGAGAACTACGAGCAGTTATCAGCCGCTATCTATGTTTTTC
>JAIPGP010000074.1 GCA_021735645.1 Candidatus Cloacimonadota bacterium | reverse complement strand
CGGAAGGTGTAGAGATGGTTATGCCCGGTGACAATTTGAACATAAGTGGAGAATTGATCACTCCCATCGCCATGGAAAAGGGCTTACGCTTTGCTATCAGAGAAGGTGGCAGAACTATAGGCGCTGGCGTAGTAGCAGAGATAGAAGAATAACCGGAGGCAATAGTGTCAGAAAGCAACACAGAGAATCGGATCAGGATAAAGCTGAAAGCTTACGACTTCAGATTATTAGACAGGTCTGTTGCTGAAATAGTGAAGAACACGCGTAATACAGGTGCCCGGATCATGGGACCAATCCCATTACCGACAGAGCGTACATTGTACACTGTATTGCGTTCACCCCATGTGAATAAGAAAGCCCAGGATCAATTTGAGATGCTGGTACACAAAAGATTGATAGATATAATAAATCCTACGCCACAAACTACCAATGCTTTGAAGAAGTTGAGTTTGCCAGCGGGAGTACATGTAGAGATCAAGGCATAAAGGAGATAAGATGATAGGGTTAATCGGAAAGAAACTTGGAATGACGCAAGTATTTGATAAACGAGGTCATCTGATTCCGGTAACAGTTATCGAAGCAGGACCTTGCTGGGCGATCCAGAAAAAAACCAAAGCTCATGATGGATATGATGCCATCCAGTTAGGTTTTATGGAGATCCCGGAGAAGCGGGTAAAGAAGTTAGTAACTAAACCGCTTCAGGGTCATTTCAAAAAGCATAATCGAAAATGTTACCGATATTTAAAAGAATTCAGGTTGAAAATCTATAAAGATATCCAGGAAGATGAACAGTTAGATGTATCAATGTTTACCGAAGACGAGCTGCTTAAAATAACTGGTACTTCTAAAGGTAAAGGTTTTCAGGGCGTAATGAAGCGTTACGGTTTCAAAGGTTTCAAGGCAACTCATGGTGTACATGAGAGTTATCGCGGTCCTGGATCAATTGGTCAATGTGCCACCCCGGCTCGCGTATTTAAAGGTAAGAAGTTACCGGGTCATACTGGACATGCCACTGTGAGCGTCAAGAATTTGCGGGTGATCAAAATCGATCTGGAACGCAATCTGCTGATGGTGAAAGGTGCAGTACCTGGACATCGTAATGCCGTAGTTTATATCCGGAAAGAATTGTAGATCAGGGAGACATAGATGTTGGAAGTAAAGAAATATTCAGCGACAGGAGAAGAAATCGGAACAGCAGCACTCCCGGAATCACTATTTGCAGTTGAAACCAGGGGTAATGTAAACGCTCTTCTTTATGAAGTAATTAATATGTATAGAGCGAATCAGCGACAGGGAACCTCCAAAACCAAGGGTCGTTCAGAAGTGAATGGCAGCGGCAAGAAATTGTATCGGCAGAAGGGAACTGGCAGTGCCAGACCTGGAAATCGACGCACTCCCTTGCGCGTTGGTGGCGGTACAGCATTTGGCTGTGTTCCCAAAGACTGGTATCGCAGCATACCTAAGAAGAAGAAACGTCTGGCTTTAAAGGTAGCTTTAACTGAAAGAGCCAGATTAGAACAAGTGATAATCATCGAAGATTTTCAATTTGAAAAACCAGACACTAAGACAGCAATAGATATATTAAAAAAGATTTCACCGGAACGTGCTAAGACATTGATCTTGATTGATGGAAGTGATGCAACCATAGTCAAGTCATTTGGCAATATTCCTTATGTGAGATCAGATCGGGCAGACAGCATATATGCTTATGAGATATTGAATTGCAATCACCTTGTAATCACAGAAGGCGCACTTAGAAAAATGGAGGAGGTATTTAACAAATGAAACATGCAAGAGAAATAATAATATCCCCTTTGATTACCGAGAAAAGCTCACAGAATCATCTGCGCCATAACAGCTATACTTTTAAAGTAAGCGTGAATGCAAATAAGATCGAAATCAAGCAGGCTATTGAGAAAGTTTTCAACGTTAGTGTTATGAAAGTTAACACGATTTGTCAGCGAGGCAAAGTTAAACGCTTGGGTAGATATACCGGAAAGCGTAAAGACTGGAAGAAAGCTATCGTGAAGTTGAAAGCCGGTGATAAAATAACGGAATTCGATTTATAAGGGGGACAGCATGGGAATCAAGAAATATAGACCGATAACACCAACCCTACGGTTCAAAACCGGGTACACTTTTGAAGAAATCACTAAAAGTAAACCCGAAAAGACCTTATTGGCACCTCTGCCCAAGAAAGCGGGACGTAACAACCAGGGTCGGATAACAATACGTCATCGCGGCGGTGGCCATAAGCGTCAATACCGGATAATAGAATTCAAGCGAAACAAGTTTGATATACCAGCAAAAGTAGCAGCTATCGAATATGATCCGAACCGTTCAGCCCGAATTGCTCTTCTTCATTATGTAGATGGAGAGAAGCGTTATATATTAGCCCCGGTGGGTTTAAAGGTAGGAGAGCAGATAATATCGAGCGAGAAAGCTGATATCAGGGTAGGAAATGCTCTACCATTAAATAATATCCCATTAGGAAGTATAATTCATAATATAGAATTCAAACCTGGACGTGGCGGACAATTAGCCCGTAGTGCTGGAACTTATGGACAATTGATTGCCAAAGAGGGTAATTATGTTCACGTGCGCATGCCATCAGGAGATGTACACCTTTTACGTAAGGAGTGCTATGCCACAATGGGTCAGGTCGGAAATCTGGAACACAATTCAATCGTCTATGGAAAAGCTGGTCGTCGTCGCTGGTTAGGTTGGAGACCAACAGTCAGAGGTGTTGTCATGAATCCTCATGACCATCCAATGGGTGGTGGAGAAGCCAAAACCTCCGGCGGTGGACATCCTGTTTCACCCTGGGGAGTATTAGCCAAGGGTGGTAAGACTCGTAAGAAGCATAAGTACAGCGATGATTACATCATTAAATCTAGAAAGAAACGTTAAAAGAGAAAAAGGAAAGGAAAAGAAATGGCTCGATCAGTAAAGAAAGGTCCATTTGTAGATGCGCATCTGGAAAAGAAAGTGGATATGCTGAATGCAGAAAGCAAGAAGCAGGTGATCAAAACATGGTCGAGAAGATCCACAATTCTCCCGAAATTTGTAGAGCACACTTTTGCAGTACATAATGGACGCAAATTTGTACCGGTTTATGTCTCCGAGAATATGGTAGGACATAAGCTGGGAGAGTTTGCACCGACGCGTACCTTCCGTGGGCACAAAGAAAAGAAAGCACAGAGATAAAGGGGTTATGTAATGGAAGCAATAGCCAGAGTAAAAAATCTGAGAGGATCAGCCAGGAAGGCTCGTCTGGTTCTGGACCTGATACGCGGCAAAAAAGTTCCGGAAGCTCAGAATATATTGCTTTTTTCAAAAAAGCGGGTAGCTGAGAATATAGCCAAAGTGTTAAATTCGGCTGTAGCCAACGCCCAACAGAAAGATAATAAAGTCGATACAGACGATATGGTAGTTAGCAAGGTATTTGCGGATGATGGACCAATCATGCGCAGACATCGTCCCAGAGCACATGGAAGGGCGACAATTATAAGACGTCGTACTTGCCATATCACTCTGGAACTGTCGGAAAAGGAATAGGAGGGTAGATTGGGACAAAAAACTAATCCAATTGGATATAGAATAGGCGTGAATAAGCAGACGGAATCTATCTGGTTTGCTACGAAAGAAGAATATATCCAGAGTTTTCATGAAGACCTGATGATCAGGAAATATTTGAAAAACCGCCTGCCCGACGCCCAGCTATCACGTATAGAAATATCACGGAAAACCAGATCAATCACGCTGGATATCAATACTGGCAGACCCGGACACGTTATAGGTCGTAAGGGCGCTGAGATAGACAAACTGCGTAGTGAGATCACAGTTATGGTAAACAAGAATCGCGATGCTGAAATGAAAATTTTCATCAATGTTCTGGAGATCAAAAATCCCTGGACTGACGCAGCTCTTGTTGGTGAAGAGATTGGTCGTCAGATCAAGAATCGGGTTACCTTCCGTAGAGCAATGAAGTTTGCCATCCGTAATGCCATGCGTAATGGTGCTCAGGGAATCAAACTGCAGGTTAGCGGGCGTCTTGGTGGAGCCGATATGGCAAGAACCGAGCGTTATAAAGAGGGAAGAACACCTCTTCATACATTACGCGCCGATATTGATTATGCCTTAACTGAGATCACTACTACATATGGAGTGATCGGAATAAAGGTATGGGTCTATAAGGGCGATATACTGTCATAAGGAGCAAAAGAGATGTTAGCACCGAAAAAAGTAAAATACAGGAAACACCAGACAGGGCGTACCAGAGGATTAGCTTATCGTGGCAGTACGATTAACTTTGGTGATTACGCAATTATCACAACCAGTCCGGGCTGGATTACCAGTCGTCAGATCGAAGCAACTCGTGTGGCAATCACCCGTACGATGAAGCGGACCGGAAAGCTCTGGATTCGGATATTTCCTGATAAGCCAATTACAAAGAAGCCGGCAGAGACACGTATGGGTAAAGGAAAAGGAGCTCCTGAATACTGGGTTGCAGTAGTGAAACCCGGCAGGATCATGTTTGAATTTACCGGTATAGATGTTGCTGGAGCCAAAGAAGCTGCTCGTCTGGCATCATATAAGTTACCTGTTAATACTAAACTTATTATTCGTGAAGGAGTGGAATAATGAAAATTCAAGAACTCCGAGAATTAACCATGGACGAATTGCAGCAAAAGCTGGAAGATTTCCGGGAAGAGATGTTCAATTTAAGATTCCAGAAATCAATGAATCGTCTGGAAAATACTAATCGCATCGTTGCGGTGAAGAAAAGTATTGCCCGGATAAATACCTTGATGACAGAACTCAAACCCGAGAGCAAGTAGAGGCAGATATGCAAGAACATAGAAAATTAACCAAGCAGGGTGTAGTTGTTAGCGACAAGATGGACAAAACGATAGTCGTCCGCGTAGAACGTCAGTACAAGCATCCTCTGTATAAGAAGATAGTACGTAGTCACAAGAAATTCAAAGCTCATGATGAAACCAATGAATGCCGCGAAGGAGATGTTGTGGAAATAGTGGAATCCAGACCTCTCAGTCGCGAGAAAAGATGGGCTTTGCAGCGGATTATCGAGAAAAGGAAGTAAGGAGCCAGAAATGATACAAGCAGAATCAATGTTGATAGTAGCAGATAATTCTGGAGCCAAAAAGGTAAAATGCATCAAGGTTTTAGGTGGTTCAAAACGTAAGTATGCCACTATTGGTGACATTATCGTTGTAGCGGTTCAAACAGCTAGCCCTACCAGTAAGATCAAGAAGGGTACTGTTGAAAAAGCCGTAATAGTGAGAACTCATAAAGAAGTACGAAGGAAAGACGGTTCTTATATCAGATTTCAGGATAATGCCTGTGTAATGATCGATGAGAAAATGGAACCCAAAGCGACTCGCGTGTTTGGTCCCGTAGGCAGGGAACTTCGAGAAAAACATTTCTCTAAGATAGTCTCCCTCGCTCCGGAAGTGCTTTAGGAGAATTTGATGATGAGAAATAAATTACATATTAAGAAAGGCGACACTGTGGTCGTTATCTCCGGTGCGGACAAAGGCAAGAAAGGTAAAGTACTGAAATCTTTCCCCAAAACTCAGCGAGTTATTGTGGAAAAAGTGAATTTTATCAAGAAGCACATGCGTCCTACCCAGCAAAATCCACAGGGTGGTATTGTTCAGATGGAAGCCCCTATTCACGTCTCAAATGTTCAGCTTTTCAATGATAAGCTGGCTGATGTAACCAAAGCTGTTTTCCGGATCGTAGGAGATAAGCGGGTTCGCGTGGACAAGAAAAGTGGAGACGAGATCTAAGGAGATTGGAATGAACAGATTAAAAGATAAATACCTGAAGGAAGTAGTTCCTGCTCTTATGAAAGAATATGACTACAAAAATCCTAATCAGGTACCCCAACTCATGAAGTTGGTTGTAAATATGGGAGTTGGTCAGGCAACACAGACGAAGGCACTTCTGGATAATGCTGTTAAAGATATGATTCAGATTACTGGCCGCAAGCCCGTGGTAACAAAAGCCAAGAAATCTATCTCAAATTTCAAGTTACGTGAAGGCATGCCGATTGGTTGCATGGTCACTTTGCGTGGCGAGATCATGTATGAATTTCTTGACCGTCTGATCGCTATTGTGATTCCCAGAGTTCGTGATTTTCGCGGAATGTCTCCCAAATCATTTGATGGCAGAGGAAATTATTCTATGGGGATCAAGGAACAGACTGTATTTCCAGAAATTGAATATGATAAAATTGATGCGGTTCGGGGTATGAATATCTCAATCGTAACATCGGCAGCTACAGATGAGGAAGGAAGATCCTTGCTCAAGACTCTGGGTATGCCCTTCAAAAAAAACTGATAAGGAGTTATTGTGGCTAAGAAATCATGGGTTGTGAAACAGCGCAGAGCTCCAAAATTTTCTGTACGCAAATATTCGCGATGTAAATTATGTGGTAGAGCTCGAGCATATATGCGTGATTTTGGGATATGCAGATTATGTTTTCGTAAATTGGCATCAAGTGGAAAAATACCTGGTGTACAAAAGGCAAGTTGGTAAAGGAGTAGATCTATGAGTATAACTGACCCAATTGCAGATGCATTAACTAAGATCCGAAATGCTTATCGAGCTAAGCATAAGAGTGTTCAGGTTAATCATAATAATATAACTGAAGCAATAGTTCGCATATTAGCAGAAGAAAATTTTGTTAACAGCTATGAATTAATTGACAGAGAACCCGAGAAAAAAATATTTCGCAAGCAGATATTTATAAACTTGCGCTATACCAATAGCGGGGAACCTGTTTTAAGAGGTGTGGAAAGAATCAGTAAGCCAGGTCTTAGGATTTATGTTAATTCCGGGAATATTCCTTCTGTATTTAATAATACAGGATGTGCTTTACTTTCCACTAATTGTGGTGTAATGGTCGATAGGGAAGCTCGCAAACGCAAGATTGGCGGCGAGTATATCTGTAAAGTTTGGTAAGAAGAGAGGAAAAATGTCACGGATAGGAAAGACACCAATCAAATTACCAGTAGGAGTACAGATCTCTCTGGAAGGAATGACTGTGAAAGTGAAAGGTGCAAAAGGCGAATTGCAATATACTCTGCAAAAGGGTATCAGCATTAAGCAGGAAGGCAACCTTTTAATTTTAGAACGCAGCGATGACAGCCGTGAGCAAAAATCTATGCATGGTTTAAGCCGGGCGTTAGTTAATAATATGGTCATTGGAGTTTCAGACGGATTCAAGAAAGTGCTTCAGGTGATAGGTACTGGATACAGTGCTGAGAGAATAGGACCATGGTTAAAATTAGCCTTGGGCTTTTCTCATGATATTTTAATGGAAATACCTGATAATCTTGATGTGGATGCAAAGGTAATCCCCCGTAGAGAACAAGGTAAACTCGGTATACAGGCTGAAATCACTGTTGCTGGTATCCACAAGGAAGATGTGGGAAAATTAGCTGCTGAAATCAGAAATTGCCGTCCACCGGAAAATTACAAGGGAAAAGGTATCCGTTATGAAAATGAATGGATACGTATTAAGCCTGGTAAGAGTGGCGCATAATGAGGTTAGTTAAATGAAGTTTAAAAATATATCGTACTTGAAAAAACTGGCAAGAACTCGACGTCATCTACACATCAGAAATAGAGTTTTTGGCACTGAACAACGTCCTCGCCTGGTCGTTTTTCGCAGTTTAATGAATATCTATGCTCAGATCATAGATGACCAGAAAGGGCATACTTTGGTTGCCATGTCATCTATTTCAAAAGATCTTGAATTAGACAAGGCAGCGAAAAAAACCGAAGTCAGCTTTATTGTTGGCCAGAAACTTGGCGAAATGGCAATTGCAAAGGGTATCACAAAGGTCAGCTTTGATCGGGGTGGATACTTGTATCATGGCAGAGTGAAAGCTCTGGCTGATGGTGCACGTAAAGCCGGATTAGAGTTTTAAAGGGAGGAATGAATGGAAAACAAAAGAAATAATCCTCGTAATAATGAACCTCTTTTTGCAGCAGAAACCCTGATTGACACGAACCGGGTTGCAAAGGTTGTTAAAGGTGGTCGTAATTTCAGTTTTAATGCTACTGTGGTTGTTGGCGACAAAAACGGCAGAATCGGCGTTTCTACTGGAAAAGCAAATGAAATTTCAGAGGCTATTCGCAAAGCCAAAGAAAAAGCAGGAAAGGTGATGTTCAATGTGCCTCTGGTGAGAGGAACAATCCCTCACGAGATCATTGGTAAATTTGGCGCCAGCCTTATCCTTTTAAAACCCGCTTCCCCCGGAACTGGGGTTATCGCCGGCGGACCAGCTCGTGCTATTCTCGAAGCTGCTGGCGTTCAGGACATCCTCACCAAATCTCTGGGTTCAAATACTTCCGCAAATGTTGTGAAAGCAACTGTTAATGGCTTAAAAAAACTCAGAAAAATTCAGGATGTTGCCCGTTTACGCGGTAAGACTATGGCAGAGCTTACCGGCAGGGAGGAAAAGAATGAAGAAGATTAAAGTAACCCTGATTCATAGTATGATCGGACGTAAGGAAGATCAGAAAAGAACAGTTAAAGCTCTTGGTTTAAGAAAGATCAGCAGCTCTCGAGTTCATAATGATTCACCCATGATCAGGGGTATGATAAACAAAATTTCACATTTGTTGAAAGTAGAAGATGTCCAGGAATAACTGGTAAGGAGTAGATGATGTTACTTCACGAAATTAAGCGACCAGATATCAAGAAAAATAAGAAAAGATTGGGTAAGGGCCATGGTACTGGCACTGGCAAAACGTCCGGACACGGGCATAAAGGTCAGAAATCACGCTCAGGTGGAAGCATACCAGCCTGGTTTGAAGGTGGACAGATGCCTTTGCAGCGTCGTCTGCCCAAACGAGGATTTACTAATCCATTTCGTAAAGAATATAGAATCGTCAATTTGCATGTCTTACAGTCAATTGATGGCACTGAATTTGATATCGAAAAGCTGGAAAAGCTGGATTTGATCAGAAAGTTGCGTAAAAACGAAAACTCTCCTGTGAAGATTTTAGCTGATAGAAAAGAGGAATTCAACAAGACAATTACTATCAAAGCCAATGCTTTTTCCAACACAGCCAAAGAAACTATTGAAAAATTTGGCGGAAAAGCGGAGGTAATTTAAAGTGTTTAATAGTATCAGTAATATTTTTAAAATTCCTGATCTTAAGAAAAAAATCCTCTATACTGCCCTGATCCTGGTCATTTACAGGTTAGGTAGTTTTGTTCCGGTTCCAGGAATCAATGCCTCAGCTTTAAAAGAATTCCTCGCAGGTGCTGGTACCAGTGGGAATATGTTCAGCATGTTTGATCTCTTTGTAGGTGGAAACCTGCAAAGAGCATCTATCTTTGCTTTAGGTATTATGCCCTATATCACCACTTCAATTGTTATTCAGCTTTTGGGTAGTGTGATTCCTTTCTTTGAAAAACTAAGAAAAGAAGGTGCCGCAGGTCAGAAGAAAATTAATCAATATACCAGATATGGTACTGTAGGTATTGCCGCTTTCAATTCAATTGGTATTGCTTTGTTCCTGCAGGGGCTGGAAAGCTCCACGGGTCCTGCTGTCCCTCACCCTGGTTTCATTTTCCTGTTCATCACAGTACTCAGTATGGTAACAGGTACTATGATTATCATGTGGCTGGGCGAACAGATTACGGAACATGGAATTGGTAATGGGATTTCTCTAATCATTTTTGCCGGTATCATTGCCCGCTATCCTCAAGGTTTCCTGAATATGTTTAACATGCTCAGAGCCGGTGTGATGAATATCTTCACCTTCGTGGCTGTTATCATTATCATGGTAATCGTTACAGCCTCTGTAGTTCTGGTTACTGAAGGTGTGAGAAAAATTCCGGTGCAATATGCTAAAAGAGTGGTGGGACGTAAGGTATATGGCGGACAGAGCACATTTATTCCTTTAAAAGTGAATAGTGCTGGTGTGATCCCTATTATCTTTGCCCAGTCAGTTCTAATGTTCCCCAGAACGATTGCTACTTTCTTTAAAGATAGTGAATTTGCCAATTCAGTAGTGTCGATCTTATCGCCAGGTGCTTTTTTATACACCTCTCTTTATGTGCTGCTCATCGTCTTCTTTGCTTATTTCTATACTGCAATGGTGATCAATCCTACTGAGATGGCAGAAAACATGAAGAAGTATGGCGGATTTATTCCCGGTAGAAAACCCGGTAAAAAAACTTCTGAGTATATTAATAATGTACTTACCCGCATCACTCTGCCGGGAGCAATATTCTTTGCTTTCATCGCAGTGATGCCCGAATTCATGGCGAGATGGGCTAATCTGCCTTTCTATTTTGGCGGTACTGGCTTGATCATTGTGGTCGGTGTATCTCTTGATACACTGCAGCAGATTGAATCTCACCTCGTTATGCGCCATTATGACGGTTTCATGAAAAAAGGCAAATTGCGCGGTAGAAGCCGCTAAAGTGTAATGATCTTTATAAAAAATAATAAAGAAATTGAATTAATGAGGGAAAGCAACCGGATAGTTGGCGGTGTGCTGGCTTTAATGGCTCAGTATGTCAAACCGGGTGTCAGTACCTGGGAACTTAATCAAATCGCTGAAGATTATATCGTCAGTCAAGGAGCTGTTCCCAGCTTTAAAGGATACCGGATTCCAGGTTTGGAACCATTCCCCACAGCAATCTGCTCTTCAGTAAATGACTGCATTGTGCATGGTATTCCATCCCGCCAAGTGATCCTGAAAGAAGGTGATCTGATCGGGATTGATGTCGGAGCATTTAAAAACCATTATCATGGCGATGGTGCTCGCAGCTTTGCAGTAGGAAAATCGAGCAGGGAAGTTGAGATATTACTCAGTGTTACCAGAGAAGCCCTCGACCGCGGCATGAAGATGGCTCTTCCCGGTAACAGGATTGGTGATATTTCCTGGGCTATTGGTTCATTTGTAAAGGAAAACGGTTTTAATGTCGCTGATGATCTAACCGGACACGGGATCGGCAGGGAGATGCATGAAGACCCTATGATCCCCAACTTTGGTATCGAAGGTAAGGGACCGCGGTTGAAAGCCGGTATGACTCTGGCTCTGGAACCGATGGTTAATTGTGGCACAAACAGAGTCATTGAGCGTGGTTGGGAGTTTTTCACCGCTGATGCCAGTCTTTCGGCTCACTTTGAAAATACTATCCTCATCACTGATGGTGAACCAGAGATACTCACTCTACCATATAATTAAGGGAAATTTCATGGCTAAAGAAGGTGTAATTGAAGTTGAAGGTGTTGTTAAAGAGGCTTTGCCTAACACCATGTTCCGTGTTGAACTGGAAAATGGACATGAGATTATGGCTCATAGTTCCGGAAAGATCAGAATGCATTATATAAGGATTCTGCCGGGTGATAAAGTTAAAGTTGAATTATCACCTTACGACCTCAATCGTGGTAGAATCACTTATCGATACAAATAGGAGATATGTATGAAAGTTAAAGCGTCAGTTAAAAAAATCTGTAAAGATTGCAGGATCATAAAGAGAAATGGCGTTATTAGAGTTATATGCCCGGCAAATCCGAAGCATAAGCAACGTCAGGGTTAAAAGGATAAGGAGGATATAGGTTGGCACATATTGCAGGTGTTGAATTACCAAAAGATAAACGTGTTGTCGTTGGTCTTACTTATATTTTTGGAGTTGGTCGCACAACTTCCGAAAAAGTGCTCACTCTTACCGGTATTGACCCTAATACAAGGGTTAAAGACCTAACTGGAGAAGAAGAAAAACTCCTCAGAGATACAATCACAACTAAATTCATTATTGAAGGTGAATTGAGAACTCAAAACGCTATGGACATCAAAAGACTCATGGAAATTGGTTGCTATCGAGGACTCCGTCACAAACGCTCAATGCCGGTCAGGGGTCAAAGAACCCATACCAATGCCAGAACTCGTCGCGGTCGCCGCCGAGGGACCGGTGCCGGTAAGAAAAAGAAATAGGAGCATAGAATATGGCTAAGAAAAGTGCACGCAGAGTTAAAAAGAAAAGAGTTAGACTCTCATTTAATGAAGGTGTAGCATACATCCATTCCAGCTTCAATAATACTATTGTCACCCTTGCAGACAAGGCAGGAAACACTCTTACCTGGTCAAGCGGTGGTAAAATAGGATACAAGGGCTCAAAGAAAAGCACTCCATTTGCTGCCCAGCTGGCTGCAGAAGAAGTGGCAAAAGCCGCCCTGGATATGGGTATTAATAAAGTTAATGTCATTGTAAAGGGACCCGGGGGAGGCAGAGAATCTGCTATCCGATCACTTGATAATAATGGCCTGCAGGTTACTATGATCAGTGATGCTACCCCAATCCCTCATAACGGGTGCCGCCCCCGTAAAACCAGAAGAATCTAAAGGATAAGTTATGGCTAAGTTTACTGGACCAAAAGGTAAAATCGTTCGCAGGTTTTCCGAAAATATTTATGGAAACCCAAAATTCGACCGGCTTCTGGAAAAAAGAAATTATCCACCAGGACAGCATGGTAATGGTGGAAAATTCAGACGCCGTGTTTCTGACTACGGGATTCATCTCAGAGAGAAGCAGAAATTACGCTACACGTATCTGCTGCTCGAACGCCAATTCCATAATTATTTTGCCAAAGCAGATAAAATGGAAGGGATGACTGGAGTTAACCTGCTTCAGATTCTGGAAAGAAGACTCGATACCGTTATCTATCGTATGGGCTTCGCCCGTACTATCATGCAGTCAAGACAATTCGTCAATCATGGTCATATCAAAGTGAATGGCAAAAAAGTGGATATTCCTTCCTTCCTCGTTAAACAGGGAGACGTTATGGAAATCAGAGAAAAAAGCCGCAATATGATCGCTATTCTGGAAGCTATGGACGCTTCTGCAAGTGTTTATCCCTGGCTGCAGGTTGATAGAGAAAAATTTATGGGTACATACCTGGACATCCCACTGCGTGAACAAATACCTGTGAATATTGACGAAAGGCTGATTGTTGAGTATTACTCCAAGTAATAACAGGAGATAGTAATATGACTTTACTTGAACCATTACAGTTGCCCGAAAAAGTCGAAGTTGAGCAGGAATCGTATTCTGCTACTTACGGCAGATTTGAGATCGGTCCCCTGGAACCTGGCTTTGGTACCACCATCGCCAATACGATCAGAAGAGTTTTACTCTCTGCTATCCAGGGAGCGGCTGTTAGATATGTGAAGATCGAAGGCTTGCATCATGAATTCACACCTATACCCGGCTGCGATTCAGATTTCATTGATCTTATTCTTAAACTCAAGAAACTGGTGGTTAAATCTGATACTATTCAGGAAACCAAACTCGTGCTTGAGCATAAAGGGATAGGCAGGATAACTGCTGCTGAAATTCAGGAAACTGCAGATATCAAGATCATTAATAAAGACCTCGTACTGGCGGAAATGACCGAAGATATGGAATTTAATATGGAAATCTGGGTTGGTATTGGCAGAGGATATGTTCCTTCTGATAATCAGAATGTGGAAGACTTCCCCGCCGGTGTTATTCCCATTGATTCTATTTATTCGCCCATCACGAAGGTGAATTATTCCGTTGAGAAGCAACGCGTTGGTCAGAGAATCGATTTTGACAAGATAATCATGGAAATTCATTCCGACGGCAGTATTGATTGTCGGGATGCCCTTTATCTTTCCGCAAAAATCCTCAGAGATCTCTATGATAAATTAGTTCTTTTTGAAGTAGAACCGGAATACATAGAGGAAGTCCAGATGGACCCTGAACTGGAAGAGCTGGAAAAGATATTTAATATGAATGTAAATGAACTGGAGCTTTCAGTTCGTTGTAGTAATTGCCTGGCTGCCGCTAAAATCGATACTATTGGTGAACTCGTTTCCAAAAATGAAAACGAAATGCTGAAGTATCGCAACTTTGGAAAGAAATCTCTGGAAGAGATTAATGCTCTTCTGGAAAAGTATAACCTGGGTCTGGGTTATGACGTTGATGGAAAATCCAATGAAATAGCAGAAGCAAGAAAAAAAGTTACAGTGAGATAGGGATATTAGTATGAGACATAAAGTAAAAGGTAGAAAATTTGGAAGAGAAACCGGGCATTATAATGCTATTATGCGAAATCTGGTTATCTCTCTTGTAGAACATGGCAGGATCAATACCACTTTGGCGAAAGCCAAAGAAGTTCGCTCTCTCGCTGAAAGAGTGATCACTTATGGTAAAAATGGTACCGTCCATCACAGACGTATGGCTTTCAAAGTGCTGGGAAACCGCACTATTGTCAAAAAAGTGTTCGATGAACTCGCACCAGGATACATGGACCGAAATGGCGGATACCTCCGTATTCTTAAAAATGGCTACCGACGCGGCGATTGTGCCCCTATGGCAGTTATTGAATTTGTAGAACGAAATACAAAGCCAGATAAATCTGATAACATCAAGGCTGAAGACCTGGCATAGTTCTGGTTGAATATATCAAGGCTGCTGTCAGAGCAGCCTTTTTTTTTGCCGTAATTATTTTGCCGGAAGTGAGGGCTTATGGTTAATTTGCTTTATGATCAACTGATCGAATATATCGAAAATAATCAGTTTGAGCTGCTGCAGGAAGTGCTCAGGGACAAGCATCCGGCAGATGTAGCTGAATTCATTAACCAGATCCCTCCTGAATACCACCCGCGCGTGTTTTCTCTGCTCGATAATGAAATGGCTTCCGATGTCCTCGCAGAAATTCACGATGAATTCCGCTCCCTCATTATCCAGAGTATCAGACGTGACCGGCTCATCAGTATTATTGATGAAATGGAAACTGATGAAGCTGCTGACCTGCTCGCTGAACTTACCGAAAGCGTTACTAAAAATGTGCTCGATAGAATGGAAGAAGTTGATAGAACTACCTTCCGCCAGCTTATGAGCTACTCGGAAGATTCCGCCGGCGGTATTATGCAGACGGAAATTATTGCGGTGAAACAATACTTCAAACGCAACCAGGTCATTGAATATATCCGAAAAAATTATGAAGAAGTCGAAAATATCCATTATGTCTATGTAGTAGATAATCAGAATCACCTCATGGGTGTGCTGGATATTGGAAAAATCCTGCTCGCTGGCAGCCTTACGGTTGTTTCCGAAATCATGACGGAAGTAATCGCTGCCGCTGTGGTCGATATGGATCAGGAAAAAGTGGCTTCACTTTTCCGTAAATATGACCTCCTGGCTCTGCCTGTGGTTGATATTGAAAATCACCTGCTCGGGCGCATTACCGTCGATGACATCCTGGACGTTATTGAAGAAGAAGCTACTGAAGATGCTTACCGCATGGTGGGGCTTAACGAAGAAGACCGCGTTTTCACCAAACCGATTAACTCCGTTAGAAAAAGATTGCCCTGGCTGACCCTCAACCTTTTTACCGCTATCCTGATCTCTTCTGTTGTCGGTATATTTGAAGAAACTATTGCCAAAATGAGCTTCCTGGCTGTCCTGATGCCTATTGTCGCCGGTCTCGGCGGAAATTCCGGTACACAAACGCTTACCGTTATCACCCGCGGTATTGCTCTGGGAGAACTTACTATCCATAATACCTGGCAGGCTGTTACTAAAGAAATTACAGTCGGACTGATAAATGGTATCATTATAGGCTCAATTACCTGCCTGATTGCTTATCTGGTGAAAGGTGATCCCCGCCTTGGCTTTGTCCTGGCAGTTGCCATGATCTGCAATATGTTCATCGCCGGTCTGGTTGGCTCTCTCATTCCAGTAATTCTGAAATCTCTTAAAATCGACCCCGCTCTTGCTTCCAGTGTTATTATTACCATGCTCACTGATATCGGAGGATATATCAGCTTCCTCGGTCTTGCCTCCATCCTCTTAGTCTGATTGCCGCCTTTCTATTTATAAGTCCTATAGGTCCTATAGGTCCTATAGGTCCTATAAAATCCCTATTCCACACCCCATCAGGCAGCGAAGTGTCAAAAAGGGAGATTAGCAGGCTGTAACCTTTATACAAGGGGGAGCTATGTAGGTCAATCATCCCTGATTGACATTATAGAGGCTTTATCAAGGCTGTTTTTTTTCGGGCAAAGAAACGCCCTCCCTGGCTATACCTGGAGGGCATTTTGAATATATTATCTGATTTTTTATGCTTTTTCGTCTCTCACTTTCTTCAATAGCTCTTCCTGAATGCTCATTGGTACTTTACGGTAGGTATGGAACTGCATATTGAAATCCACCTTGCCCTGAGTGAGTGAACGCAGGGTAGTAACATAGCCAAATATTTCTGCCAGAGGAATATCTGATACTATACGGGTAAACTGTTCATCAATCTCTGTTTCACTGATCAAACCTCGTCTTTGATTAATGCTGCCCATCACACTGGAACGGAATTCGTTAGGAGTTTCGATATCAACCAGCATAACAGGCTCCAGCAGAAAGGGTTGAGCTTTTTTATAAGTTTCCCTGAAGGCAGCAATCGTGGCAATTTCAAAAGCCATCTGGGAGGAATCTACTTCATGATAAGCTCCGTCATTAATGACCATTTCCACCTGAACAATGGGGAATTCAGCCAGGCCACCTTTAGTAAGAGTTTTATAAAAGCCTTTTTCACAGGCTGGCAGATAAGTGGAAGGGATCACTCCACCAGTAACTTTTTGCACAAATCTGCTGTCTTCATCTTCTAGAGGAGCTAAATAACCAGCTACACGGGCAAACTGACCACGGCCACCAGACTGTTTCTTGTGAATATAATTGAAGTGGACTTCTTTGGAAATTGATTCGCGATATGCTACCTGGGGGATACCAACTTTTATTAGGCAGCCATATTCGCGTCGCATGCGTTCTACATATACATCCAGATGCAGTTCACCCATTCCTGAGATGATAGTCTCCGCTGCTTCATCATCAAAATATGTCTTGAATGTAGGGTCTTCGCGCGTAAAACGGCTTAGTGCTTTTGCCATGTTATCAGACGATTTCTTGTCTTCAGGTTGAATGGAAATGGAGAGAATCGGTTCCGGGACATAGGCATGCCGCATGGAGAAATGAGCATTCCCGGTTACAAATGTGTCGCCCAGGGCACAATCTACCCCAAATATAGCGGCAATATCCCCGGCAGCAGCAATATCTATGTCTTCCATATTATTAGCGTGCAGCTTGGCAAGCCTGCCGACTTTGATTTTCTTGCCGGTAATCAGATTAGTTAGATCTGTTCCTTTCTTGATGGTACCCTGATATACGCGTAAATAGGTAAGCTGTCCATATTGCTGGTTTTCTATTTTAAATGCCATGGCAACCACGTCTTTAGTGCGGTCGCTGTAGATTTCAATCTCACGGTCATGATGAATGATATCATAAGCGGTGTTTGTGATATCTAATGGAGAGGGTGAATATTCTATAACGGCATCAAGCAACGCTCTTGCCCCAATATTTTTATATGCCGATCCTACTAGAACCGGTACAATATCCCTGGCTATTGTTGCTTTGCGGATAGCTATCCGCAGCAATGGCACATCCAGCTTACCCTCCAGATAGGATTCCATCAGATTATCACAGAACATGGAAACGTTCTCAAACAACATCTCCTGATATTTAGTGGCTTCTTCCAGACGGTCTGCCGGTATTTCATCGATATGGATTGTTTCATTATTCTCACCACTGTAATATAATGCTTTCATTGTCACAAGATCGATAATTCCCCTAAAGTTTTCACCATTACTGATAGGCAATTGCAGAAAAACAGCATTCATACCCAGTTTCTCATGTAACTGGTTTAATACTTTAAAAGCATCGGCTCCGGTTCTATCCATTTTATTGATAAATGCCATAATAGGTATGCGGTGTCTTCTCATCTGACGGACTACTGTAATTGTCTGGGACTGTACGCCGCCCACGGCACAAAGAACCAGAATTGCTCCATCGAGAACCCGCAGAGCATTTTCTACTTCGATAGTGAAATCCACATGCCCCGGAGTATCTATGATATTTATCTCATGTTTTTTCCAGGAAACATTAGTTGTAGCGGAAGAAATTGTGATTCCTCGTTCCTTCTCCAGTTCCATAGAGTCCATTGTGGCACCCACACCATCTTTGCCCCGTACTTCGTGAATCTTATGTATCCTGCCGGAATAAAATAATATCCGCTCAGTTAACGTCGTTTTGCCGGAATCTATATGGGCACTAATGCCAATATTTCTCAGCTTTGTCATTTCGCTCATAAATTCTCCTTTTGAGCTTGCATCTTATTTCTTCTAATTCCTATATTATTAATTTAATCAAATAATCCAAATAAGAAAGATAAATTAAAAGAAAACCAAAACTTTATCTCTACCATATCATGTCAATCAGAAGTTTTTATTTATTCTGTTTTTCATGGTAATGGAAAGAATGGACAGCATGGATATAATGGACGAGATGGACGAAGTCAAGTAAGGCAGATCAGAGAAAATCCTTGACTGGAAAACTGTTACACCGGTCTTTAACTTGTAATGACATAGATATCAGGAGTATATATTATGATAGAAGTTATAGAACAAAGATGCGTGGGATGTAGTGTTTGTCTGAAATCCTGTGCTTATGGTGCCATAAGTATTGTAGATAAACTGGCAGAGATAGATACGGATAAATGTGTACTTTGCGGTGCCTGCGTGGAAGCTTGCCCGTTTGATGCAATTATGATCCGGAAATATGGCAGAACAGATATTGACCGCGGTTTATATAAAGGTGTGTGGATATTTGCCGAACAGCAGCGGGGTGTGATTGCTCCGGTGACCTTGGAATTGCTGGGTAAAGGCAGAGAATTGGCAGAAGCACGTGATACAGAGCTTTGTGCAGTGCTTTTAGGCTGGCAGGTGGGTGCCTTGGCGCAGCAGTTGATAGAATATGGTGCAGACCAGGTGATTATTGTGGATGATGAAAACTTGAAAGACTTTATAGACCGGCCTTATGCTTTTGCCATGCAGACTCTGGCAAAGAAATATAAACCTGAGATCATACTTTCGGGTGCTTCAGTGATGGGCAGATCATTTATTCCACGGGTAGCAGTAGGTTTGCATACCGGGTTGACTGCTGATTGCACCGGGTTGGAAATAGATAGTTCTACTGGGCTTTTGAAGCAGACCAGACCTGCATTTGGCGGAAATATTATGGCTACAATAATAACTCCTGACCATTTACCGCAAATGTCCACAGTACGTCATAAAGTGATGGAATCTCTACCTCGTGACAGGAACAGAACCGGAAAAGTTATAGAAGAGAAAATAGAATTTCCTGTCTCTGATAAAGTCTGCATATATCAAGAGTTCATTTCTGATGATACCCAGCAGATAAATCTTACGGAAGCGAACTTTGTGGTATCAGGAGGAAGGGGACTTAAATCGCCGGAAAACTTTAAACTGGTTTACGATCTGGCACAAGCACTTGATGCAGCGGTAGCAGCTTCACGGGCAGCAGTTGATGCCGGCTGGGTAGAGTATCCGCATCAGGTGGGTCAAACTGGAAAGACCATTAAGCCCACAGTTTATCTGGCATTGGGCATTTCCGGAGCTATCCAGCATCTGGCGGGAATGCAAAGCTCAGATTATATTATAGCCATCAATAAAGACCCTGATGCACCTATCTTCAAAGTTGCTGATCTGGGGATAGTAGGTGATGTATTTGAAATAGCACCACTGCTTACTAAGAAGTTTCAGAGCTGATCATGCTGAAAGTATGTGAAATATTCCTAAGCATTCAGGGGGAGTCTTCCTATAGCGGTTTACCGTGCATTTTCATCCGTCTTTCGGGCTGCAATCTTAATTGTAAGTGGTGTGACAGCCGTTATCATGTTGATGTTAAAGCAGAGATGAGCATTACAGAAATTATGGAAACTATTGCAGAATATAAACCAGTAAATCTAGTAGAGATCACAGGTGGTGAACCGCTCTTGCAGGAGGATACAGCCAAATTTATCGATACGCTGACAGAAATTGGCTATCAGGTGTTGCTGGAAACAAATGGCAGCCTGCCTATTGCACAACTATCACCCCAAGTGATCAATATTGTGGATGTGAAATGCCCTTCCAGTGGGCATGAAGATTCATTCCTGCGGGAAAATATCATCTATCTTGATCCGGAAAAAGATGAGATCAAGTTTGTGATCGCTGATCGGAAAGACTATGATTTTGCTCAGGAATTTATTATGTATAATAATCTCTGGAGCTATAATATACTTTTTTCTGTTGTGTTTGGCAGACTTGAGCCTAAAGAACTGGTACAATGGATTATTGAAGACCGCCTGGAAGTACGTTTTCAATTGCAAATGCACAAATATATCTGGGAACCGAAGAAACGAGGTGTGTAATATTGGGCAAATTGAGGAAAATCAGGAATTCTGTTAAAGCTGTTATCATCGAGAATAATGAACTGCTGACTATAAGATGCGAAGATAAAAATGGAGTATTTTATATGCTTCCGGGGGGAGGACAGCAGCTTTATGAACTCATGCCCGAAGCACTTGCAAGAGAATGCCGGGAAGAAATTAATTGTGAAGTAGTTGTCGGGAAACTGCTCTTTATCAGAGAATATAGATCAGATAATCACGAGTTTGCTGAGGAAGATGATAGCGTTCATCAGATAGATTTCATGTTCCGGTGCAGCTTGAAAAAAGGCAGCGTACCAGGAATAGGCAGTCTGCCAGACCCTTATCAGACAGGTGTGGAGTGGCTGGATATATCACGCCTGATGGAGTACAGGTTTTATCCGCTTACCCTGCGGGAATATATCATGGATAAGTCTAAGACAGATTATATCTATATGGGAGATATTAACTGATAAGAGAAACTGCAGTATAATACCTGTTTGCAACGGCAACTCCTAAAAATGTAATGTAAGATTATTTAACTACTGAAGGCGAGGACGACTCGGAAAAATGTAATGTGAGCCATCCCGCGATACATCGGGATGAGCAATTGGATTGACTAATTATACTTACTTTTCTGTATAATGTTAACCTGTATCAGGATGACTGGATACAATATTTCGCTTCATATCAAACCGCTATCAATTATATTTATATCCAATTAAAATGAGTCATTTTCCTAATTTTTGATTTTTCTTTATTCAATTCGACTAACGCGATTACAAGCCTTTGCTCAACTTCTTCTATACTTTTAAAAACTCTGTTACTGAAATGCCTTTCTTTGATATGGTGCCAGATGCACTCTACAGGATTTAGTTCCG
>JAIPGP010000073.1 GCA_021735645.1 Candidatus Cloacimonadota bacterium | reverse complement strand
TATTGCTTCTGAAATTCAAAGAAACTTATCGTTTCATAATGTTTCATTAATAGACCTCCATTGAATATTTGATAGCAAATTTCCACCGAGTAATCTTATTGTCAAGTTTTACGGAGACAGCCGGATAGTCATTTAAATTATTGAAGAACAAATGTATTGTATGGAGAAAATATAAGCTACTTTTAAGCGGCATCCAGGCAGGAGGAAAGGGGAAAATAAGCAAGGCAGCTGGAGCTTTCTGCCTTGCTTTGAGTTTGACTTACAAACTCTGGGGAAAAACACTGAAATAGCTGGAGAGAGCACAGAAAATCATCTGATGCAATCAGGCAGCATCATATTTAGCGGAGCAGGATCATTTTTTTTGTACCTGCCACCCGGTTATCGATTTTCAACTGATAGAGGTATATGCCAGCCGCTGATTTTATTCCACGATTATCACAGCCATTCCAGAGGAAGGAATCCTGTTTTTGCTCAGGAGTGAGTTCTTTTTTCAGGCTGGTGATTTTTCTACCTCTGATGTCATAGACATTCAATTCAGCTTTTTGGGCATTTTGGCAGGAGAAACTGATAACAGTGTTATTGCTTCTATTATTATCAATTACGAAGGGATTAGGGTAGTTCTGTTGCAGAGCTGCACTTGCGGGAGCAATCTCATTATCATTATTTTCTACGACAATTTCAAACCATTGACAGCAGTCACCAATGAGATCAAATCTATCATTAGCAGAAGTTATCTGGGAAAGATCAAAGCTGAAATAGAATGCCTTGTAAATAAGATTATCAATCCAGGTGCCGCAGACACCATGATAGAGATAGGCTTGCCCGTTAAAAGGACCATCTTCAAAGACAAAGGCGTTATTGGCACCAATTTCCGGGTTAACCACTTCCTCTTCATACCAGGAAGGACAGGCTTCATAGCGGAAAATACAATCCGGGCTGTTGGCATATACCTCTATTTCGTCACCAGTGAAGCCTAAGGGAGAATTTTCCCAGACCTGGAAACTGCCATCCTGGTATTGCGGATTACCGGGACCACCTAAACCATTTGTGCCGCCGCCGATAGTCGTACCCACATAGGCAGTCCGGAAATAGGCATTAAACAGCTTTTTCATGGGACTGGCATTATTATGTCCACCCTGAGAATAGGCAAAGCCATCAGAGGCAAAGAACAGATTTTTAGGGTAATTTACTGTTCCGTTATCCAGCCAGTTCATCAATCCTGTGCAAAGGCTGTCCAGTTCATCGCTATGGGAGCAGCTATTAGAGAAGAGGAAAACGGCTTTATACTGGTCAGGAATAGTCACATCCTGCCATTCCTGCCAGTTATATTCATCACAAGGTATTTCATCAGAACCCAAAATTTCCTGCCAGGCTTGCAGTTCATTACCGGTATAATCCTGGCTGCCTGAATATGCCAGGAGGGTAAAATTCTGTTGGTAAGGCAAGACTCTGAAACTGTAGTAATTTTCGGGGGCATTAGCCGGCAAGGTGCCTTCATTAGCATTTTCAGAGGCATCTCTGGCTTGGAAATAGTAGTGAATTTCTGTACCGGGCAGCAAATCTGTGAAAGTATAATTATAGATATTAGGCTCAGTGAAGCTGGAATGCTCCAGCGCCAGCCAGCCATTACCACTGTCATACATGAGGTGGTCTTCAGAGAGACCGCTCATATCAGAGATAGTAGCCTGCAATTCAATTTCGGAGAGCAAAGTATTACCTTTCTGGTGATGCGTGATAAAAGGAGCAGAAACGTCTTCTCCGGTAAAGAACCTAATCGCCAGTTCGCTGGTGAGGATATTTCCTTCCGGTTCCACCCCCATCCAGGTGCTGCCTTCCACCTGTTCCTGCAGATAAGTTAAGCCCATATCAGCAGCTTCGTTTTGAATGGCTACAGTGGCACTTTGACCATAGTCATGCGGAGCATTTGAGCCGGCCTGACTGGTGGCAGTATTATCATATTGCATGATAACTTCGCCATTTTCGTAGAAAATAGCTTCAAAACTAAGATAGTCCTGCAGATTTTCACCATTATGGAATCTGAGGTTATGCCACTGGATCACGCAATATCTGTCGGGAGCTTCGCCAAAAGTTTGAAAATAGATATCACCAGTGCCATCATCAGCCTGGAGATCGTCCCAGAATACGGCAATTAAAGCCGGCATCTGAGCATAGCCAGGAATAGGATATGCCCAGTTGAACACATTTCCGTCATTATCCCAGCCACTAGAAGGAAATGCTTCAAACCAGGAATTATCTGCCAGCAGGATTTCACCATTGATGTCCACAGAAAATTCGGCATAATCAATACCATAGAAATTGAAATCAAAACCAAAGGGAATGAATTCACTGAAATTATCATCTCCCTCAAAAGAGGGCACATTATACATGATAGCAGATTCTCCGGTCGCGGAAATATCTATCCAGTTATACTGCGGACCTTGCGCAGTGTGATTATCGAGCCAGCGGTAGCCAAAATCATCTGGTCCTCCGCTGCCAAAGTGTTCTCGGGCACGGGTTGTATGACTAAGGCTGTTATTTGCCACCAGGGCATCAGTTAGATCAAAATAGAAGTTTACAGTGTAATCACCTTCTATATCAGCCGTCCAGGACTGGATAAATTCAACAGGAGCTATCTCACCTGGAGCTAAAGAGAGAGTGATTTCCTGCTGGCTTTCATAAACCAGAGTGGCAGCGTCATCAAAGATCTGGCAGTTAATTTCCAGGCTGATATCGCCACTATCAATACTTCCGCTATTTGACAGAACAGCAATGGGATATAGCGGTTCATTCAGGCAGGTGAGAACTCCGGGAATTTCGATAGAGAAAAGCTGCAAGTCAAAGACATCAGCAGCTTCCACAATAATCTGCACACTGTCTTCTGCCTGATTCCCCTGGTTATCTTCCAAAGTGAAAGTAACTTCTTCCGTGCCATTCCAGGTAAGGCTGCTGAGTGTAACATTGAAACCTGCTATCTGGATAGTGATATTTTGATTACCGGCAGCAGTGATCACAGCAGTTTCCGGCTCTGCATTCGTGATATAACCGCTGAAATCTATATTAAGCTGTTCACCTTGGATAAAGTAGAAGCTGTCCGGCAGTTGCATCTCGGGCAGATTGTTTTCACCCTGACCCAGTTTCACGTTATCCACCAGCAGACCATAAGTATCGCACATCCAGTGGATAGCTACATATACAGATTCTCCGGCATATTCACTCAGGTCAAAATTATAGAGCGTATATTGATCATCCTGATCATCAATGCTGATCAATTCATCATCAAAGTCATTGATAGCATTAGATTCCACAGAGACGAGTATTTCAAAGATTTCCGTGCCGCACCAGGAGCGGATATAAAGCGATAGCGAATCACCGGCAGAGATATCCGCCTGTGGCAGGATAAGCCAGTTTTCTTCATTTTCAGGATAATAGCTATCCGTGAAGGCAGCCCAGCTCCCGCCATAGGCATATTGGACATTTTCATAAGCACTCCAGGTGGCACCCTGAGCACCGGCATAGACAGTCCATTCTGCCGGGATTGACCCAGCTTCAAAGCCTTCATCTACCTGCCATTCTCCAAAAACTGTGCTAATAAACACTAACATTGCCAAAATCACCAAAACACGCTTCATTATAGTCTCCTCTATCTTTTTTTAATTATTGGTTTCTCTATTTGTATCTGCCATTCCAGCTGCCCTTTCACTTCTCCACCCATCATGGTATTATTACCCCAGTAAACTGTAAGTAATCCCTTGCTTTTGTTGACATGCTGCAGGTCCTGGCAGTTTGTTTCTATCCCATAATTAGTTCCCAGGCAGATAAGAGCGATTTCCGCTCCATCTTCTCCACCTTCTTCTATTGCAGTTCCGATTAATTCTTCCTGTTTTTCTGCTCGAAATTTGACTATCCGGTTGTTTTCTATCTCAACCACCGGCTTCAAAATCTGAATTCCATTAATATAAGCTTTGCTGCCTCTTATAGTGCCACTCATACTACCTTTCTGTGGTATAAGCAGCACTTCACCACCCGGTAGATTGATGGTGAAACTCTGATAGGGGGATTCGCCAAAGGAACCATATTCTCCAAAAATTGAGTGTATCTTTGCTTTGAACTCAGAACCCTGTTTCCTGACAACAATTTCTTTATTATCATAGAATTCTTTGATCATTGAGTCAGTATCTTCCCTCAGTCTGGCATAATCAACGTCAAGAGCGCGCCAGAAACTGATCTCGCTTTTAATATTATCTTCATTAAGAGCATCATTCAGTAGTCCAGGCATCATCACCACCCTTATTCCCCTGGCTTTAATAATCTCAAGACTCTTGATCTGAGCATCCTGTCTTACCTGCTGTTTGGCTTTATCAGTGCAGCTTATATAACGTGACTCTCCATTCAAATAGAGATATACATCATTTTCGGAAAGCAGACGCAGAAAATTATCATAATCACGCTGAAAAGCTTCCAGACTGAATTCGCAATGCTTCTCATGCAGAAAATCCTGGTCTCGATAGAGAATTGTGGCTTCTGCTCCCAGTTCAGCAACTGCGGTCTGAATCATTTCCACCAGCGGCATATTGAACCTGCCCGTTACTATCAGCACTCGCTCCTCAGGTTTCAGTTTAATACTGCTATTAACTATTCCCCGGGCTATTCTTCCCAGATCAAGTCCATGTTCCTGCTCGATGATCTTCCTGATCAAAGCCCTGTTGCCATTATTCAATTCACTGCTGATCTCATTGCCTAATGAAAAGTCGATTACATAATTCCGCGCTTTTGCCCGATAGTGCTTTTCCTTATCATTGCCAATCCCATCTTTCTGATTGATCAATTCTTCTTCTAATAAACTCTTCAAGTTGTAATGCACTTTCTGCTTACTGGTTTCCAGCTTGTCTGCCAGTTGCTGACATGTAAGCGGTTCCTCCATCAGATTCCTGATGATGCTCAGTTTCAATTCAGCTCCCAGAGCCTTCACCTGACTCTGCCTTTTAATAATATAAACATTATCTAACATATTCAACCTTCCTGAACAAATAATAAAACCCCTCCCAATTTAGTCAAATTATTTTTGACTATATTGTAGCATATATAACTTATCTATTTTATTGTCATGTCTTTAAAGTAAATCAAAATCTAATTATTAAAAAAGTAAATCGCCCTAGTCTATACTGTCCATAATGTCTATACAGTCCATATTGTCCATAAATCAGCCATAAAAAAATAACTCACAAAAAGAAAAGAAAACTACCTACTCCCCAAAATCAAGATTAAAATACACCCCACCAGCAGCATTGTCACACCAGATACTTCCCGCGAAGCGATCTTCAATAATTGTTTTACAGATACTCAAACCCAAGCCTGTGCCCTTGTCACCCCGGGAAGTAATGTAAGGTTCAAAGATGTGCTCTTTAATAGCAGCAGGAATGGGCTGACCATTATTAAAGAAAGAAAGAATATTATTGTTTGCTTCCTTCCTGGCAGTAATCCTGATCAATCGCGAATTTCTGCTATTCTGCAAAAGTGCATCACGGGCGTTATTGAGGATGTTTAGCATAACTTGTGTGAGTTCAATGGGCGAACCTTTGAGTATGAAATCATCTGCAATATTCAGCTCAATAGAAATGTCTTCGTTCTGGAAAGAATAATCCAGCAGATCAAGAGTATTATTAATAACTTTAGAGACCGGAAATTCCCTGACATCCTGTTCTTTAAAGAAATTACGGAAATTATCCATAGTCTGGGACATATATTTTATCTGATCATTGATCTGTTCTGTTTTTTCAGTGAGCAGTTCACTGGTAAGTTCACAATATGCATATATATCTTTAATATTATAGAGCATAGTACTGATGATATTGAGCGGTTGATTCCACTGATGAGCTATATTAGCGACCATTTCACCTATTTCTGCTTTCCGGTTCTGAACCGTAATCAACCGGTTTGCTTCCTCAAGTTTTTCAGCAAGTGCACTTTTCTGGGCTGAAATTTCTTTCAGTTCACTCTTGAATCTTTGATTTTCCTCTTCTAGTAATTGCTCATATTGACTGGCATTATACCAGTGAAGCTGCATTATTTCATTATTATGATCATTAATACCGGCACTTTCAATGATATTATCTTTTACTTTCAGCAATTCAGCCTGATATTTCGTTACGCCGGAAAGATCCCTTTTAGCTTTATAATATTCTATAAAATACGAAAACAATTTCTCGAGCAGGTAAGGATTCTGTGTTTTCTTGACATTGTCTTCAATTTGAGTCAGTATTTTACATGCCTCTTCAGGTTTTCCCTTTTCCAGTAAAATTCCTGCTTTCATACAGCATGCCTTCACATGCACATTATCACCTGGAGTATTCTTAGTTAATTTGATCACTTCATCATAATACTGGAGGGCTTCTGGTAATTCTCCTGTAATACTACAGAGTGATCCCAGATTTATAAGAACCAGAGCACGGGTAGCGAAGTCGTGTTCCGGAAGGTGATCGAGTATATCATGATAAACATCCCACGCCTTAAGGTATTCCTGCTGCCGGATAAATACTGAGGCAATATTCTGCCGTAAAGTAAAAAGTATCTCCTTATTCTCCTTAGGAACAAGTGTTAGGGCAGTTTGATAATATTCGTAAGCCTGATCATGGTTGCCCTGGTTAAACTTTATATTGCCCAGACTAATATAACAGGTTGACCTGCCTTGATCATTATGATCAGCATCAAAGTTTTCCAGAGCTTGATAAAGATAGTTTTCCGCTTCTTTTCGCTTTCCGTAATGATTACTATAAGCGTAGCGAAAAAGGTTAGCTCTGCCCAGAGCATAATTCCGGTTCAGTTCTTTACCTCTTTCCATGAGAAGATTAATCCAGGTTTCAGTATCCTCACAGGATTCATCGGATAGGCAGGAAGAGCAAATGCTGATTATAGCACCCAATTCCAGATCAGGCTCAGAGATGTTCTTAGCCTCCTGCCAGGCATCTTTGGCAATTCTCAAGCTTAATTCCGGATCAGTATATCGTACTTTATGGGCATACTTTATCTGCAATCTGATCTTCTCTTTCGGAATCTCAGTCTCTTTAACTTCTAATTCAATATCATTTCTATCTTTCATTTACCAACCAACCTGTTTATTAGTTATCTTTGATTTACTTAGTTGAAGCGTCAATAGTTTTATTTTTTTTTTATTGTCGCACACCTGCCAAGCCATCAAGTGAGAAGAGGCGAAGGTGCGACCTCCCCCAATAAATCTTACCATAAATACTATACTGCACATTTTTCAGTATAGACAGTGTATTCTTTGTTTGATAGTTTTTCATTTTAATGAATAGTCGATAGTAATTGTCAAGTATCCCCCCTGTCTTTCTGAAAGCTGCTATAGATATCTTAATAACTTATAGATGGTTAGGCGTATTTTATAAGCAAATATATCACTCTCATTAACACCAGGTTTTGAACTTGGTGAGAAGCGAAAAAGATTATGTGTTGAGTGGCTTCAGCCACTTCTCATAATAATAATTAATTCCAGTCTAAATTTTGTATAACAAACTCAAATACAAAGGGAAGTCACTGAAGTGACTATACATCGTTCGTTCATTATATATCCCCTAAATGAATTTAGGGGTTAATGAGAATGATCCATTTGATGCTATTTGTAACCTATAATGGATTTAATTTCGGGGGGATGCCGGGTAATAGTAATTGGGGATTGACAAATAATAGGTAGAAAAATGATTTTGTAATTTTGGAATATGAAGTGCACAGCACTCAGGGAGAAAAACAGGAATATGAGTTTGATCAGTATCAGTGATGTAAGCCATAATTTTGCAGATCGTGATATATTCAAGGATATATCATTTTCTTTGGAGCATAACAGCCGGATCGGCTTAGTGGGTCCTAATGGCAGTGGCAAGACAACGCTTTTCAATATTTTAACCGGCAGGATAAACCCTCACGAAGGCGTGGTGCAGCAGGCGAAGAAGCTGAATATCTCATATTTAAGTCAGGAAGTAGAACTTGATGAAACAATGACTCTTTACGAATGCGTGAGCAGTGCCAATGAAACAATAAGTAATATGAGTCATGAACTGGAAGCTGCAAGACAGGCAGTAGCAGTTGATAGTTCTGAAGTAAATATGAAGAAGCTGGAAACATTGGAAGAGCTTTTTTTTCAGATAGGTGGATATCATTACGCCTCTGAGATGAAGATCATTCTGGCAGGATTTAATCTGAGAGAAGATATGTGGCAGCGTAAAATATCTGAATTAAGTGGTGGTGAGAAAACACGGATACAATTTGCGCGTATCCTGCTGGCAGATAAGGATATTATGCTTTTGGACGAGCCGACTAATCATCTTGATTTCACGATGATCTACTGGCTGGAAAATTATCTGGTGAAACAGGATAAGCCATATCTGATCATCTCCCATGACCGTCATTTTCTGGATAAAACAGTAACTAAGATAGCGGAATTACGGAATTTCCGGATATATCTGACCCATGGTAATTACAGTACCTGGGAAGCAGATCGTGAGAACAGGCAGCTTACTCAGGAGCGTGAATATCAACGTCAGCAGAAATTTATAAAAGTAACGGAAGACTTCATTGCCCGGAATATGGCAGGACAGAAAGTGAGTCAGGCAAAAAGCCGACAGAAAATGCTGAATAGAATGGAAGTAGTAGCAAAACCTGAGCATGAAAAACGGATAAATCTGTCTTTTAAAAGCTCCAGCCGCAGCGGTAATGACGTTTATAGTTTTGAGAATGTTGAGTTAGGCTACCCGGGAAATGTACTGACTGAGAAATTAAATCTATATATTCATTATCGTGATAGAATAGCTTTAGTAGGCGAAAACGGGAGTGGTAAAACAACTCTGCTACGTTGTATTACAGGTAATCTGCAGCCTTTGTCCGGAATTGCCCGGCTGGGAGCTAATCTGAAAATCGGTTATTATGATCAGATGCGGACAGAACTTGATGAGGGCTTAAATGTTTTTGACACACTTTTGAATCTGATGCCCGGAGCAGATAGAGGTGAAGTGCTCAGCTGGCTGGCACGCTTTTCTTTTGCCGGTGATGAGGTACAGAAATCTGTGCAGGTACTTAGTGGAGGAGAAAAGGCGCGGCTCTATCTGGCGAAACTGATCTGGCAGCAGCCCAATTTTTTGATACTTGATGAGCCAACCAATCATTTGGATATCAATACAATAGAAGAACTGGAGAAAGCACTGCAACATTACCAGGGCACAGTGATTTTTGTCTCGCATGACAGTTTTTTTATTCAACGGGTAGCGAATAAAATCTGGCTTTTTAAAGATAAAAACATCAAAGAAATGAGCCAGGAAATTGAAGAAGTATTTACGCATGAAATGTTTCTATCCAGTCGCAAAAAGGAAATTATAGATACACGACCAGTACGCGAGAAGAAGATCAATCCTCAAATTCTGGGAATGATACTGAATGAACTGGAAGAATTGCAGACAAAGCTGAAAAGCCTGGAATCAAAAATAGAAGAACTGGAAAATGCTTACGGTACTAAAGAAGTTTATAATGATAAAGCCCGTTTTCTGGAGCTGAAAACCGAGCATGACAAGTTAATGCTGGACAGAAGCTATCTGTTATTAGAAATAGAGAAGAAGGAAACAGAATATCTGGAGAAGTGTGACTAAGGAAAAGATGATGAAAATAGGCTTCACAACCAGCTTTCCGCTGGAACCTCTACTGGCTGCCGGGCATCAGGTGATAGACCTGAATAATATTTTTATTACCGGAAAAAGCGTTGAATTAGTTCTAAAAGCAGAAAAACAGGGTTATCCGCGTAATATCTGCAGTTGGATCAAGGGCATCTATGGTGCGGCTGCGGGAGCGGAATTTGATTATGTGATGGGTATCATTCAGGGCGATTGCTCAAATACTCATTCACTTTTGATGAATCTGGCAGATAACGGGCAAAAGATACTATATTTTTCCTTTCCCTTTGACCGGGATAAGACTAAACTGGCAAAGGAAATTGAGCAATTGGAAAACTACTTTGGCGTGAATCGCGCCCAAACAATGAAAGTGAAAGCTAATTTGGATAAGATCCGCCGTAAACTGGTAACATTAGATGAACTCACCTGGCAAAGCGGACAAGTAACTGGCGAAGAAAATCATTACTGGCTGGTGAATGCCAGTGATTTTGGCGGCAACTACCGGAATTATGAAGCTGAACTGGATGTTTTTCTGGCGAAAGCAAAAATGCGGGAGCTATCAAAGCCTAAGCTTAGATTAGGATTTCTGGGCGTCCCCCCTATCTTTTCTGATCTCTATGAATATCTGGAAAGTGAAGGTGCACAAGTGGTTTATAATGAGATACAACGGCAATTTGCCATGCCCTATCTGAAAGAAGATATTGTTGAGCAGTACTGGCATTACACCTATCCTTATTCCATCAATGAAAGACTGGCAGACATCCGGATAGAAGTGGAAAGGAGAAAGCTGGATGGCGTGATCAGCTATACCCAGAGCTTTTGCCACCGGCAAATTGATAATATACTAATTCGCAAATATCTGAAAGTTCCCGTATTGACATTAGAAGGAGACCAGCCGGGAGTGCTGGAAGCCCGTAGTAAATTAAGAATAGAGAGTTACCTTGATATGTTGAGGTATAAATGATCGTGAGACGGGAGACGGAAAACGGGAGACGGGAATCGAGGCTGGAGAAGGAAAAAAGGTGTGGTTCGGGCGTTGTTGACCTGAAAAACAGGACTCTTTATGTAGAGAATATCCCCTTTATATATGATTTTTTTAAGAAACTGCTCAAAGTAAGTGGCTTGTATAAAAGATGGTATGCAAATGCTCTGGATGTAAAGATACGGCATGAATGCTGGAAATTTGCTGATCTTCCTGCAGGTTTTAATGGTTTTAGAATATTACAGATCAGCGATCTGCATATAGATGCGCTGCCTGAATTATCTGAGATTATTCCGGCATTAATGCGGCAGGTAGATTTTGAGCTCTGTGTATTTACGGGAGATTTTCGCTTTGAGATACATTGCACTACCCAGCGAATAGACGATTTGCTGAAACCAATTATAACAGCAGCTAATCAAGCGGAATTTCCTGCTATTGGTATATTGGGAAATCATGATTATCTGGAATATACGCTGGAAAATGTGGCAGATATGGGATTAAAAATATTATTTAACGAATCTATCGAATTGAAACGTGGTAATGACAAGATTTTGATAACAGGGCTTGATGATGTACATTACTACCGGACAGGCAGATTATTTGAACAGAGAGAATTTATTGCAAAGGCAGGGTATAAACTGCTTCTGATCCACAGTCCGGAATACTACCGGGAAGCAGCCTTATATGGCTATGATCTATATCTCTGCGGACATACTCACGGCGGGCAATTATGCCTGCCAGGTAGTATTCCTGTGATAACAAACAGTCGCTCTCCGCGAAAATATAACCGGGGACGCTGGCAATATAAAAAATTGAAGGGCTACACTTCCCTGGGCACCGGTTCATCAGGTATTCCATTACGATGGAATTGCCCGCCGGAAATTGTAGTTCATCATCTGGAGCGTAAGAAATGAAATTTCGGCAGTGGTTGAAGATACATTTTGCTTATAATACCGGCAAAATCATGGATGAGTGGGCACTTACATATTTGAGCAGATGCCAGAAAATTATTGATGTGGGCTGCGGTAACGGCAAATTCATTCAGCAGTTACCGGAGAAAATCAGCGGAATAGACCTGCATCCCGAGGCAGTGAACTGGTGTAAGCAGCAGGGATTAGATGTGGTTGCAGGAGACGCACTTGATCTGCCCTTTGAAGATGAAAGCTATGATGGAATTCATTGCAGTCATCTCATCGAGCATCTTTTCCCGGAAGAAGCGTGGGAATTATTAAAACAATTAGACAGAATTCTCAAACCCGGGGGGATAATGTGCCTGCAGGCTCCTTTGATGTCGAGACATTTTTATAATGACCTCAGTCACATACGACCCTATCCACCTCAGGCAATTATGGAATATTACAGCGGAAACTGGCAGGATCACCAGCCCTTGACTTTTGAGGTAATAAAAGGCGAATATGAGATCATAAAAATCAAGTGGAGGCATCTGCCAGTATTAAGTGGAATGTTTCATAACCCTCTTGTATTGCGAATATTGGAAGGTTTAGCAAGCTGCGGAATCCGTTCGAGCAAGCGAAGCGGCTACCTCCTGGTTATCCGCAAAAAATAGAGCATTACATTAATACTGCACAAATATCAGTTATTACGCAAAAAAATACTTTACAAGCTATTGGGCTGTATTTAATTGACTTACTGAAATAAAAGGAGGTATGCATGGCATTATCTAACGAAGCCAAAAAGGCTATCATGGCAGAGTTTAAACTCCATGAGTCAGACACTGGATCACCAGAGGTCCAAATCGCTTTATTATCTTACCGGATCAAGGAAATCACTGAACATCTGAAGGTTCATCCTAAAGATTTTCACACCCGTAGAGGTCTTTTGCAATTAATAGGCAGAAGACGTCGTCTGCTGGATTACTTGACCAAAATAGATATCCTTAGATATCGTAAGATCATTAAAGAGTTAGGACTCAGACGATAAATGGAGCTTCGGGGGGACTTAGATCCCCCCTTTTTTAAGTAACCAGCTCAGGGGGTAGTGAGCAATAAGCTAAATCCTTTAGGATATGGCTTTAGCCTATTGCTTTTTATCGCCCTGACACAACCAAAAGGAGAAAAAGTGCATAACTTTGCAATTACACGGCTCACAAAAACTATAGCCGGGCGCGAACTTACCCTTGAAACAGGACGCATGGCAAAACAAGCCGGCGGTTCCGTATTCATGACTTATGGTGGAACAAGTTTACTTGTAACCGCCACAGCCTCACAGAAAGCAACAGAAGGACAGGATTTCTTTCCACTCACAGTAGACTTTGTGGAAAAGTATTATGCTGCCGGCAAAATACCGGGTGGATTCTTTAAAAGAGAAGCCAGACCTTCAACCAAAGCAACCTTATCAGCCAGACTGATAGACAGGGCAATAAGACCCCTCTTTCCGGAAGGTTTTAGAAATGCTGTCCACGTAGTGATCACAGTATTATCTTATGACGGTATAAATGATCCTAATGCAATTGGCATATTGGGAGCATCTACAGCTTTGACAATATCAGATATACCCTATAATGGGCCAATAGCGGGTGTGACAGTGGGAATGATTGATAATGAGTTTATCATAAATCCTACTTCAGAACAATTAGAGACTTCCTTACTGAATCTTGATGTAGCTGCCTCAAAATCATCAATCGTGATGATAGAAGCCGGAGCAAGTGAACTTAGTGAACAGAATATCGCAGATGCTATCTATACAGGGCATGAAGTAATCAAGGAATTGATTGCGATGCAGCTTGAGTTTGCTGAAGGTGCCAGCAAAGAAAAGATGGAAGTTATACTGGATACTGTTCCGGCAGAGATTATCAGCCGTCTTGACAAGGATTTTGGCACAAAAATAAGTGAAGCTGCCAATATCAAGGGCAAGCTGGAAAGACAGACAGCCTTTGAAACCCTGCAGGATGAAATGCTGAGCCGTTATGAAGAAGAAGATGATGAAGAAACTTATCTGGCAAATGTCAGGTATTATAAGAATGCTTATGAAGAACTGATCAAAAAGTTTGTCCGTCATGCAATTCTGCATAATCAACATCGTGTTGATGGACGTGGACTGGATGATATTCGTGATATTACCTGCGAAATAGATATATTACCAAACGTGCATGGCTCAGCTTTATTCACCAGAGGTGAAACTCAATCACTGGGTGTATTAACTCTCGGTTCTGACCGCAGTGTGCAGATCATAGACGGACTGGAAGAAGAATATAAGAAGCGTTATTTCCTGCATTATAATTTTCCGCCATTCAGTGTAGGTGAAGCGGGATTTATGCGGGGACCCGGCAGACGTGAACTTGGTCATGGAGCCTTAGCAGAGCGAGCTTTGGAGCCAATGATACCATCTAAAGAGGAATTTCCTTATACGCTTCGTATGGTTTCGGAAATCCTGGAATCAAACGGTTCTTCCTCAATGGCATCAGTATGCAGTGGAACATTAGCCATGATGGCTGGTGGTGTACCTATAAAAAAACCAGTAGCTGGAATCGCTAATGGTTTGATTATGGAAGGCGAAGAATTCGTGATCCTCACCGATATAATGGGTCTGGAAGACCATTTGGGTGACATGGATTTCAAGGTGACCGGAACTGTGGATGGCATCACAGCAATCCAGATGGATATTAAGATAGATGGGATCACTAAAGAAATAATGGCTCAGGCACTGGCGAAAGCAAAAATTGCCCGACTTTATATCATCGGAAAAATAGTAGAGCTTATTCCGGAACCACGTAAAGAGCTTTCTCCATTTGCTCCCCGCATAGAATCACTGACGATCAATCAGGACAAGATTGGTGCCGTGATAGGTACTGGTGGCAAGATGATAAAATTAATCATCGAAGAAACCGGAGTTGATGTTAATATAGACGATGATGGAACTGTGAATATAGTATCAGCAGATGCTGCCTCAATAGAAAAGGCAAGGGCTATGATCCTGGCAATAGTGGAAGAACCAAAGATGGGCGTGATCTATGATGCTACAGTATTCAGAACTGAAGGTTTTGGTGCTTTAGTGAAATTCATGAATGGCATGAAAGAAGGACTGGTTCACATTAGTCAATTGCACCATTCTAGAATAGCTCAGACAGAAGATGTCGTGAAAATTGGTGATGAAGTGAAAGTAAAGCTTCTGGAAAATGATCGGGGGAAATACCGTCTATCTATGGTTGGCATACCGGGTAATCCTGACCCTAAGCCAGGTTCATCTCCAGCCCCAGCCAGACCCCAAGGTGACAGACGCCCGAGCGGCGGCGGGGATAGAGATAGAAGACCCTATAATTCCAATAACCGATCAAATAGCAGATCCGATAGTCGCGGCAGTGACGACCGGAGAAATAATTCCAGTAGAGATAATAGAGACAAAAGATACTAAACTTCTGGAGAATTGATGAATTACAAAATCAAAGATATTAATCTGAAAGATTTTGGCAGAAATGAGATCCGCATCTCAGAATATGAGATGCCGGGTCTTATTATGCTTCGCACCCGATATGCAGAGAAAAAGCCCTTTGCCGGTTTCCGGATAATGGGCAGCCTGCACATGACAATACAAACCGCAATATTGATAGAAACCCTGACAGCACTAGGTGCAGATGTACGCTGGTGCAGCTGCAATATCTATTCTACTCAAGACCATGCTGCTGCTGCAATAGCAGAAAGTGGAATACCAGTATTTGCCTGGAAAGGTGAGACTTTGGAGGAATACTGGTGGTGCACGCGTCAAGCTCTCATCTGGGCAGATGGCGAAGGACCAGACAGCATAGTAGATGATGGTGGTGATGCCACTTTGATGATCCATGAAGGCTATCGTCTGGAAGAAGTATTTCAGAAAACCGGCAGGCTTCCAGAAATCACAACTGACAATGTGGAATTTGCCATGCTGCAAAAGACGCTCCTGGCAGATATGGCTGAAGCCCCGGACCGCTGGCATAAAGCCGCAAAAAATATCCGAGGCGTATCAGAAGAAACTACAACCGGAGTACATAGATTGTATAAGCAGCAGGAAATGGGTACACTCCTATTTCCCGCGATTAATGTGAATGATTCGGTTACAAAATCCAAATTCGATAACCTCTATGGCTGCCGTGAATCTCTGGCAGATGGAATCAAACGGGCTACCGATATTATGATCGCTGGCAAAATGGTAGTAGTATGCGGCTATGGAGACGTGGGCAAAGGTTGTGCCCGATCCATGGCAGGCTTTGGAGCTCGCGTAATTATCACAGAAATTGACCCTATATGTGCCTTGCAGGCTGCGATGGAAGGATTTCAAGTCTTGAGACTGGATGAAGTTATTGAGAAAGCAGACATCTTTGTGACGGCTACCGGTAATTGTGACGTGGTCACAGCAGCCGATGTATTGAAAATGAAGGATAAAGCTATTCTCTGCAATATCGGTCACTTTGATAATGAAATCCAGGTTACCGAATTATACAACACTCCAGGAGTGGAGAAACGGAATATTAAACCACAGGTAGATGAGATCATGCTGCCAGGCGATAAATCCATTATTCTACTCTCAGAAGGCAGACTGGTGAATCTGGGAAATGCTACCGGACATTCATCATTTGTGATGAGTAATTCGTTTACAAACCAGGTAATGGCACAACTCGATATTTATGCTCAAAATCTGGAGAAAGGCGTTTATCGGCTTTCCAAGCGGCTGGATGAAGAAGTTGCCAGAATGCATCTCGAAAAACTGGATGTGCACCTGACGGAATTAACTAAGCAGCAGGCAGAATACATTGGGGTTGAGAAAGATGGTCCCTATAAACCGGATCATTATAGATATTAATAAATAGTGAAGGAGATAAATCAGTGAAAAATGCTATACAGAAGATCAAAAATCACGAAGCAGTAATTGGTGTGATAGGACTTGGTTATGTGGGATTGCCTATGGCAGTAACAGCCGCCAGAGCAGGTTTTAAGGTTATCGGAGTGGATGTGAGCAGGCACGCAATTGAAAGCGTTAATAATGGTTTAAATTATATTGGCGATGTAGATGATCAGGAGTTGAAAGATCTGGTTGAAAAGAAAATGCTGCGAGCTACTGATGATTACAGCCAGTTAAAGGAAGCAAATGTTATTTTGATTGCGGTTCCTACTCCTCTTGATAAATACCAGCAGCCGGACTCATCCTTTATTTGCAGTGCTATCTCCTCGCTGGCTCCTAATGTGAGTAAAGAAGCTTTAGTAATCCTGGAATCTACAACTTACCCAGGCACAACCATTGAGATAGTGGTTCCTGCTTTGGAAGCTGAGAATCTTAAGGTCGGCGTTGACGTTTTTGTATCTTTCTCACCTGAAAGAGTCGATCCGGGCAACCGCGATTATAAAACTTATAATACTGCCAAAGTGGTAGGTGGAGTGACTCCTAATTGCAATATCGTGTCCAAAGCTTTCTATGAAGAAATTCTGGATGCTCCCATACATCTGGTATCTTCACCGAGCGTTGCTGAGATGGAAAAAATCTATGAAAATACTTTCCGCAATATCAATATTGCCCTGGCAAATGAGATGACAATACTCTGCAACCGTATGGGTATAGACATCTGGGAAGTGATCGAAGCTGCAAAAACCAAACCTTATGGCTTTATGCCCTTTTATCCAGGACCGGGAATTGGCGGACACTGCATCCCTCTTGACCCCTTCTATCTCACCTGGAAAGCAAGAGAATATAACTATCATACAAGATTGATAGAGCTGGCCGGTGAAATCAATAATTCTATGCCCTCCTTTGTAATCAGCAAAGCTACCAAACTTCTGAACAAACAGGGTAAAGCTCTTTCCACAGCAAAAATTCTCCTCTTAGGTGCTGCTTATAAAAAAGATATTGAAGATTCCCGTGAATCTCCTGTGCATGAATTGATCAAGCTCCTGGAAGATTGTCAGGCTAATTTTGACTATAATGATCCTCATATTCCCGAACTGGCAAATAAACATACAAAAAAGACTTATCAATCAGTTAAACTCGATAATCTGGAAGATTATGATCTGGTTATTATAGTAACTGATCACACCAGCTATGATTACAAAGATATCGTCAAGAGGGCTAATCTTATACTTGATACCAGATTTGCAATTAAGGAAACTCACAAAAACGTAATTAAATTATAGGTTATGTCCACTAATAATCAATTAGAGATTCAACAGTTATTCGGAGGGTTAAACCCCTCCGAAGCTGACGAAAGATGGTTTGTGGTTCACACAAAACCACGCTGGGAAAAGAAATTAGCTGATTACTGCTTTAAAAGAGGGATAAATTATTATCTGCCCCTGCAAAAAAGTGTTAAAGAATACGGTAAGCGGAAGGTAATATTCCAAAAACCTCTATTTCCTGGCTATACCTTTATTAAATGTACTCTCAATGACAAACCTGTTCTGTTGCGCTCCGGTTCAATAGTCCGCTTTATAAAAGTACTCGATGAAAGAGAGTTGCTGACAGACCTTAATAATATCTATGATACACTGAGCATTGATGTCCCCGTGAAACCTCATGCTTATGTGAAAGAAGGGTATACTGTAAAAATAATCAATGGTCCCTACATCGGCATAGAAGGTATTGTGCTGGACGCAGAAAGCCCTGCAGAGGTGATTGTGGGAATCCACCTGATCCAACAGGCGGTCTGCATTCAGGTCAGCCCCACTGATATGGAACTGGTTGCCCGAACCAAACCAGAAATTTAATTAGAAAATTCTTGACTCAGGATTTTCAGATCAATTTATATGGATATTGAATTTAATATTTAACTAAGGAGATTAAATGCCTGAATTTGATGAAGTCAAAGTGAAAAAACAAGCAATTCCCCAATTTCCCAAAAAAAGGGTGTTTACCGCTCTTATCATCATTCTTGTCCTGATTTTCTTCGTGACGGGATTATATACTATTGATCCCGAGGAAGTAGGTGTTATCCAGAGATTTGGAAAATATACCTCTACTACAACGCCGGGACTTCATTTCAAAATTCCTTTTGGGGTTGATAACCTTACAAAAGTGAAAGTGACCAATGTATATAAAGAAGAATTTGGCTTCAGAACCGTGCAGCCAGGAATCAAATCACGCTATTCCAACCGTGATTTCTCCAGCGAATCACTAATGCTCACAGGGGATCTTAATATTGCTGATCTGGAATGGATTGTTCAGTATCGGGTAAAAGACCCTGTCAAATACCTGTTCAATGTCAGGAATATGGAAAAAACCATCAGAGACGGTTCTGAGGCTACTATTCGTGAGATCGTGGGTGACCGCAGTGTGGATGAGGTTATTGTTCTTTCTCGTAAAGAAATAAATGACCTTGCCCAGATCAAATTGCAAAGCCTGCTGGATGGATATGAAACAGGAGTCGAAATTGTGACGATTAACCTGCAGAATGTGAACCCTCCAGACAAGGTGAAACCTGCCTTTGATAACGTGAATTCATCCAAACAGGAAAAAGAACGCATCGTTAACGAAGCCTGGGAACAATATAATAAGGTGATCCCGGAAGCTCGAGGTAAAGCCAAACAGACTATTCAGGAAGCTGAAGGTTATGCTGTGAATAGAGTAAACCGTGCTCAAGGTGAAGCTGACAGATTTAATCAAATTTATCAGGAATACAAATTATCTAAATCAGTTACTCGCAAAAGACTTTATATAGAGACTATGGAAGAAATTATTCCCACTATCGATAAACTCTTTATAGTCGATGATAAACTGGAGGGATTATTACCTCTTCTTAATCTTACCGGGGAGGTGTCAAAATGAAACACAAAGGTATTATCATAATCCTGATAGTAGTTGTAATTCTTCTCATGAATGCTTTTTATATTCTTGATGAACGACTCCAGGTTATCATCACGCAATTTGGTGAACCTGTAGGTGGAGCGATTAAAGATGCAGGTCTGCATTTTAAAGTTCCATTTATCCAGAAAGTGCACTACTTTGAAAAAAGAATCCTGGAATGGGATGGTGATCCCAAGCAGATTCCTACCGCTGATAAACGCTATATCTGGCTGGATTCCTATGCCCGTTGGCAGATAGTAGACCCTCTTAAATTCTACCAGACTACGCGTAGTGAAACCTTTGCCCACAGCAGACTGGATGATATTGTCTCTGGAACCACCCGTGATGTGGTCAGCTCAAATAAACTGATCGAAATTGTCCGTAATTCCAGTCGTGAATTGCAATTCACCTCTGAATTTGAAGAAAGTTCTGAAGATGAATTCAGGCCAGCTGATGTTATCAACAACGGTAGAGAGAAGATCGAAGATGAGATTTTTGCTACAAGTTCAGAACAAATCCTTGATTATGGTATCAAGCTTATTGATCTTAAGATCAAAAGACTTAATTACAATGACGAAGTCCGCGATAAAGTTTATGCCCGTATGATCTCGGAACGTAATAAGATCGCTGCCAAATACCGCTCTACTGGTGAAGGTGAAGCAGCAGAAATCCGCGGTAAAAGAAAAAGAGAACTTGATCAGATAGAATCTGAAGCTTTCAAAACTGCCCAGCAGATCATCGGTGAAGCTGATGCCTCTGCTTTGGATATTTATGCTAAGGCATATAAACAGGACCCTGAATTCTATGAATTCAGTAAAACTCTGGAAACATATAAAAACACTATCCAGAAAAAAGGCACAGTGATCATGACTACAGATTCGGACTACTTCAAACACCTGAAATCAAGCGATTAGTGAATCTAGACGAATATTATATGAGAATTGCCCTGATTGAGGCTTCTCGAGCTGCAAAGCTCGATGAAATCCCGGTCGGGGCTGTTCTTATTGATGAGCAGAATATTATTATTGCCCAGGCTGCTAATCAAACCCGACACAATCAAAATCCCCTCGGACATGCGGAAAAGATCGTCATCGAAAAAGCTCTTGCTGATGGTAAGAAATTCCTTTACAATTATACTCTCTACGTAACCTTGGAGCCTTGTATAATGTGTGCCGGATTGATTGTGCTCAGCCGGATAGGCAGACTGGTATATGGAGCAAATGACCCCAAAGCAGGTGCAGCCGGGTCATTGTATCATATCCCTAAGGATAAACGCCTTAACCATAATCCCCAGGTAACTGCCGGGATTCTGGAAGAGGAATGTTCTCAAATCCTCAAAGATTATTTTAATTCTAAAAGATAGACGCGGAGAGTTGCCGGAGTGGTCGAACGGGGCGGTCTCGAAAACCGTTGTACGCCTCGCGTACCCAGGGTTCGAATCCCTGACTCTCCGCCATTATTTTTATCAGTTTTATTAACTGCAAACCCCACAAAATATGACGTGAATGAACGAAGCTGAGAACAGGACTTCTGAACGGTACTCCGGACAGCCTCGATTTATCGGGATGAGCGACCTGGACTTACTAATTCTTCTACTATATTTCACTTACTGTTCTGTATAGTGTAAACCCAGATCAGAATAGTCTGGATACAATGTCTCTCAACTGCGAAACTTGAATAAACAATTGGAATCATCAGGTGAACTGATTTATGAGCTCATGCATACTAATTAATTATATTACATTCAATTAGCCAATCAGATACTAATGCGTTGGCAAGATATAACAACACTGGCATCCCCCTGTTTTTTAACCCGTTTTATGCAGTAGGCTTTTGCATAGAGTGCTAAGGTTCTGAGTACAGAGAAGTTAGAAAATGATCAGTGAATATTTTTTATATTTATTATCATTTTCTATCTTATTCTGTGCCAGAAACTTGGTGCTATTTGTGAAATC
>JAIPGP010000072.1 GCA_021735645.1 Candidatus Cloacimonadota bacterium | reverse complement strand
ATTTTCCTCCATGTTTTTAAAAAACAAGATCAATTACAAATCTTTATTTTGACAAGGAAAAAAATACAAATCGACGATAAAGTATTGAAGTGTAAGATATTATATTTCATTTATACTTTATGAGGTCAGGTGTTCTGCCCTTTGGGTTTATCAACAGCGAGAGGTTTCAGCAGATGATCACTTTTTATCTCACTTAAAGCAGCAATTTCATTATCAATACCAGACCAGGGACAGCCGATCTTAAGAAAAGCGGGTTGAGAATCATTTATCCCGCAAAAAGCAGTAAAATTATAGTTAGAATCTGATAGTGGACTAATATCACGCAATCCCCATAATTCAGCCAGTTCGGAGATTGTTTCAGGCAATTCAGCCAGCCAGATTTTACCTTTTTCACCAAAAGATGTCTTCACCCACCCGGCAAACTCAGCTTGAATTATATATTCTTTGATCATGATCAGTTTTTTAAATTATAGAAATAAGAACCAGCCGACAACGTGAGTGGCAAACAAACCAGATATTCCAGTGAAGTCTGGGTGATTTTAAGATTATAAATCGAACAGCCATTGTGGCACGTTACTATTTTCTTTTCTCAGTTTTATTATTTCATCAAAGAAACCCGACCAGATTGATATTGCTTTCTGACGATGTTTTATCAGGAATTTTGCATAATCTTCATAATTGTTAATCGTTTGGGATTTTAAACCGACGATAATTAACCCACGGGCAGCAAATAGCTGATCTTCAATATCTTCTGCTGAGCGAAATGATTTTTCATAAGAAATACTGGCTTCCGTGAAATTACCTTCGCGGCACTGACATTCTGCAATGAAGCTATACATCTTAACTTTGCCACCTATGTCACCAATTTGCCGGCAAAGCGTAAGGTCATTTTCAAAGCATTCTTTTGCCGCCAAGGCATCATTATTCTCTAAGTAAAGTCGTCCTAAACCACCCCAAGACCTTGCCAGTCCGGGTTTATCCATCAATTCTTCTTTTATTTTAATACTGTGCCGGAACAATTCTTCTGCTTGAATTTTTTCCTCATTATTCCCATACGTCAATTTTTCAGCCAGAGAATTTCCAATTCTGGAAAGTAATTCTTTTGTCCTGATGGAAGAATCCATCTTCTGAAGCGATGAGTAAGTGTTTTTAAGGATGCCTATTATTTCCTCTCGGCGATTTGGTGAAAGGCTGATAGCTAAAATATGATTACTTTCTGCTTTGATAAATTCATCTTTTGTAGTATTTGCAACTTGTGAAGCGATTTCAACTGCCCGAGTAAAATATTTCTGAACATGATTTGCTGCGCCGGCATTATAAAGACATTTGCAGATCATTAATTTTAATCTTTCATCAATATTATTATGTGTTTCCACATATTGTATCGCTTTATCTGCGATCTCTTCCTGCCTGTCATTGATTATCAGTGATTTAGATATTTCCAACTGCAAAAAAGCTCCTGCCAGTTCTTGAACTTTCCCTGTAATCTCGGCACATTCTTTTGCCATTGCCAGGTATTTTTGAGCATTTTCATACTGGAAAAAATCCACCGCAGACTGGGCAGCTTTCAGGCAATATTCAATTGCTTTTTCTATATGCAGTTTTCCCGCAGCATAAAAATGATTGGCAATAGCAAATACAGGACTATTTTCTGTGCTCATTAAAACAGTTGCTAATCTGGCGTGATATTCCCTGATGATCTGCGGAACCTGAGGATTTAAAGGCCCAAAATCAAAGACACTTAAATTTGTACGCAGAACTTCCAATACGGCTGAAGAACTGAAAGCATAAACATCATCAAATTCACCAACATCATAGACAAAGTCAGTTTCGGCTTCGATTTCATTAAGAGCACAAATTGTTTCCAGCCGCGTCATTTCCAGGCTTTTAGCAAGTACTTCAACTTCAAATTGCAGACCAATACAGGCAGCACATTCCACAATTATCTTTTTCCCGGGGATACGAGATAATCGTTCCATAACGGAGTCTGTGAAAGAGTCAGGGATTGGTAACTGATTAACAGATTTATACTTACTACTTAATATATAGCCCGACTCACTTTTTATAAATGTACCTTCACGAGCAAGTTCACCCAATATTGATAAAAGGAAAAACATCTCTCCTTCCTGCTCATCATTATTACCAAAGCGAACTAATAGTTCATGACTAAGCGCAGTATCGAATCCTAAACCATTACTAAGTATCAATTCTTTTTCAATATCCTGCAACGGTTTTATCATCACAATATCTTCAATATCTAAGCCAATTTCGGCATAAACTTCTTCGACTCTGGATGTTAGCAGCAAGAGCATAGTTAATTGATTATCATCATTCATTTTTCTGTTTAAGAACACTAAGAAGTCCTTTGTAGCATCATCAATCCATTGAACATCATCTAAAAACAAGATGATTTTAGAATCCTGACATATTTTCACTAAAGTATTATATATCAGATTATTCAATTGATCTCGGGATTGTAATCCATTACTGTCTCCGTCATTAGGTATTAGCAAGGACGAAAATGGAATTATGGTACCCATTAAATTGTCAAAAACTGCGTTGATATCGGAGTTGTCTTGATTGACTGAATTGAAATTGATACTTGATATTTTTCCTAAAGCCTGCTGGAGTGGTGCATAAGGATTAAGGTGATTATTCTGATCAGGGCATTCACCTTTAAGGATAATAATATTATCTGCAAAGCTATTTTTTAGTTTCGAGATCAAGGCTTCGGCAGTGGCTGTTTTTCCCCGTCCACTGGGACCTGCCAGCAATACCCTGCTTAAAGAGCCGGATTCAAAATGAGATACTTTTTCATAACATTCTTTAAAGAAAGGAAATTCCTGGTATTGAGGTTTCGTCATGATATTTGCTAAAATATGAGTTTCTGGCTTTATACTGCCTGGAAGCTCAACAATATTGCCATTTTTTGCTCTAAGATAAGCAATCAGAGTAATTACCAGAGAAAGAAGCAGCAACCCAGACATTGCCCATAATTGTATTCCTGTTATTACTAACCCCAGTAAGCCGGAAATTAAAAGGACAAATAGTATGAACCAGTTAGAAGAATACTTGGTATTATCAAGAACTGAGCCAAGTATATACCCTATGCTGCCAATGATCAATGTTTCCATGATCACAACCGCAATAAGAGAAGTATCATAGAGCATAATTTTCTCACCAAAATGGGCAGATAGTCCCAGACTTACACAAATAAGGGCTATGTCTGCCCAGCCATCAGGGTCTAATGCTTTATACAAAGCTCGGGAGCGTTTGCTGATTAGATACCAGGCAAGCATAGTTCCGCAAATAATCACTATTCCATAGACAATAAGCCACCAGAATGATATTTTCACCAGAGTTTCCGGTTCGGGACGTATGGTGAGTAACAGAGGTTCTATCAGCCAGGGCAGCATTCTGCCCCATAAGAAAGCCAGTAGCGGTATAAACCAGTTTTTCAATTTGTTGTCATCATGACTTTTATAAAAAACCAGAAATATCAGCAAAGCTAACAGAAAAAAGGCTGTATTAATTATCCAGATAGGAGCAAAAGCTTCTCTTCGATCACGACAGAAAGTCATTTCTGCTACTTTGAACTTGGGAATCACTTCTTTATCCCAAAACAAATCAGTTTCTAAAATGAAAAAATAAATACCCTCAACTATGTCCACCTGATTAATCGTTATTTTTGCCAGGTAGGGATTATTCATTTTCTTAAGCAAATGGCTCATCAGTTCATTATCAATCTCATTTGCAGTATATTTTTTCAATTCGTCCGGTGTCAAAGCTGAAGCTATTTCCTGAGATGTGTGGACAAAAAATCTTGAGTCACGATTAAAAATATATCGTACTTCGTTTTCCAGTGCCGGATTAGGAGGATTACTATTGATCACAATGCCATATTGAGGAGAATATTTCTGGCTGCTGTTCATAGCATCGATTACCAGTTCTGCTCCATTACATACGGCAATCACATCCGGATCATCAATAAATTCATAGCTTCCATTTGCGGCAGCATCAATAAAGACAGTACTTCCTAATACTCTGTTAAGCGGAAATACGCCAAAAAATGTATCATGAGCCATGTCCTGCTGAATAAGAATGTCTTCACGCAGGGTTATGATCTTTTGCTTAAATAATTTTACTTTTTCATCGTCTATACCAGCTTTTTCCAGTCGTGACTCAGCTTTCTCTAGATATGCAAGAGCATTACTAAATGCTTCCATATCTCCATGTTCACCAATTCCCAGCCAGTAATATGTATCAGCATGATGAATACTTTCACCAATATCACTATAAAGAAATAATGCAGATATAATAAAAAATATCAATAGATAAATTTTCATTGATTCCCCTTCTTATGGATAAATTGTTCTCGGAAATTTTTCCATAAAGTGTTATTATTTTTATTACTGTCAATTTCAGCAAATAAGTGGTCTGCTAAACCGTATTCACCGAATTCAGATATGCTGCCAGTATCAAAGTTGTAATCAGAAGTAAACCATTGCGGCGAATCATGCTGACTGACTTTTTCTATTAATTCTGCAATTGCCTGTTTATAGACCAGAAACTTTTCATCATTTATCTGCTCCGGTTTAAAGAAATTTTTAATCAAAATATATTTAGGTTCACTTATAAATTTTCTTAAAAGGCTTAAAATACCTAAGCTAAAATGCTTCAACAGTTTCATTTTTTTCAACCAGTTTAAGCTTCCGTAGAACAATTTTAACTTTTCCGGTAACTTGATGAGCAGTTTGTCTAAATACTTACTGTCAAATTTTAAGGAATAAATATCTTCTAATGCTAAGGCAACAGGATTTTCTCTGCTCAAAACCGGAGAAGCCAGGTTCAAATGTTTTATAGCACTTACATCTAATAATTTACTATCCAGTTCATTTTCAATTAAAGCATGAATTTGCGGATTTTGCTCAAAGGTATATATCTGATTTTTGTCATCCACTCCGAAATGATACTGGGCAGCAAATTTATTTACAAGCGGATGTAGAGCAAGATCAGTCTGAAGATGAAATAGCCAGCCTGAGGCAAATGCTTTCCAGCATTCTGAGTCCGTGTTTTGATAAAGATAATAAGGTATTCTGGCTGCCATCAGATAATGAGCCAGATCACTGATCAAGCTGTTTTCTCCGGGGAAATAACCAGCATCGGGAAAGCAGCTACCCAGCAAAAAACAGCCATAGTATTCTTCTGAAACCATTTTTTGCTTTGTCAGTAAACTACTCCCAGCTATAAGGTGAGTAATAACCCCCGCCAAAATCCCTCCTAACTGAACCTTTTTCCCTGTCGAATTAAAAAGTCAAATAAGTCTTTTACTGCCTGGCTCAATACTTCCGCAATGTCACCACGGGCAACAGCTTCCCGAAAATATTTATCAATAATTTCCCTTAAAGCCGGGAAATTTGCCAGTATGGAGTTTCCACCATCACTGATGGTCCAACTCTGCAGAGTATTATTAATATATTGCTCCAGCGTTTGCTTTTCCTGCTGGTCAAAAAGAAGAGATGGCTTATTCCTTGCCTGTCGAACCAGTTCCAGAAATCCCGCTGGGAGATTTTTGTTATTAACCACAAAAAGCTCAACATCTGAGGGATAGCCAACCGAAATTACTGCATAAGCTTCCACAAAAAGCTGCATCATTTCACGCTCTTCCATACCTGTCCTGGCTGCAATATCAGGTATGGACAACAGGTAGTCATAACTTTTCAGGGCAGAAAGATGAGCGAAAACCCGCTGTGAAAATGTGTCCAGACTGAATAGTGAAGTACGCAAATACGATTTAAGTAATCCCGGATACCCCATCTCGGCTTTGGCTATCATTGGTTTTACCAGATTGTTAATTAAATCCTGCCCCATTCTGACAGTTGCCTGGGAAAAAATGCCAAAACTGCTATTAGGAACTCCTGCGATAATCTCCGCTTTAGAGAAGATCTCCGGGTCTTCTTCCAATAGGTTTAGATACCAGGAATACAATTTTTCATAAACCGGTATGAGAAGCTGCGGATTTTCAAATTTGGGATAATTAAGCTGAAGCGCAAAATTTACTCCGCTATAGGTAAAAAATCGCGTTGCCCTGCCCCTATCATTCAGATTTTTGGCTTTTATAAAAGTAGCATCATAAATTTCAATTGTTGCCTGAGGATCCTTATTTAAAGCAGCTACGCAGGCTGGAATACCAAAATAGGCTGCAAGATTAGCACACATTCTGTCCTGCTGATTTTCCTTTAAAGAATTCGGACCATACTGCAGCATAATATCTGTCACTTGATTTATTGCCTCTGATCCTGGTTTCCAGGCATCAAGCAAGGTTAAAATTGCCTGTTTCTCATCTTCCCGAAATGCTTTGTCTCCTTTCCCGAAAGATACACCATGCTTCTTAAGCAGAACGTTGCCAAACAGTGATATTGCTTTTACTATCGCAAGTTTTACTGATTTACTTAAGAGCTCGTTGAATAACCCCTTTTTCGCCAATCTTAAATTCTGAGTTATTAATTTTATCCAGAAATCGCCAAAGGCTGTGACAATTTCCTCTTTATAATGCAAAACTCCCAGAGTTTTAAAGGTTACTTCCAGTAAAACAGTAAATAGACTAAATCGCTGTTTGATGAAATTGCCAATGGATATCTGCTGACGCAGTTTTTCCATTATCTCCTCAGCTCTTCCGGCATCATTTCGCCAAATTAGATACAATGCCCGGGCTAAAGCCTGGCTGATCACCTCACTGCCTTCTTTGGGAGGGATTTCTTTCAGCAGTGCCATATCAGCTATTTCTGCTATCTCCACGGCTATATTAATTGCTATAACCCGCTCATACACTGAGCCTTCAACTAATTTCTGAATTATAAGCCTTACTTTATCTTCTTCTGCACTATGATTCATTCCGAGGATAATACTCTCAGACATATCCTTTAGCACTTGATCTTCTGATTTTGCCAGATTCAATACAATTGCTTCGCTGTTATCACATATCCTCACTGCCAGTTTGATGGCTTCCAATAAGATCGGGGTATCTCCCTGATGAGCATAATTGACTAATTTACTGATCACATCTATATCAAGGGGGGCAAATTTCTTTAATATCCAGCGGGAGGTGCGATATTCGTAATAACGGTCATAAACAAAGCGGATCGCTATATCATCTGCCTGGAAATCTTCTGTGATAATACCCTCATCCAGCAGTCTTTCATAAGTAGTTCTCCAGTCTTTTTGAACAAGTTGTAATGACATGGAATAACAAATGGGGCAGAAATTAGCATTCTTAATAGTAAGGTCTTCTATTTTAAAGATGAATTTGCATTGTGAACACATATAAGTTGAACCGGGGGTGAGATTTACGGGAGTAGAATAAACAATTTCCTGAAGTTCATTTCTACTTCGGATTACATCTCCGGCAAGCATACTGTGATGGTGGTTCCACATACATTCGATCAGGTTTGCCAAAAATGGTTCATCTCGCAACACATCAATTTTAGCATTATTATCATATCTCTCAAAAATACTGGAGATATCGAGTTGAGAAGGCAACTTTGCGATTTCAAACTTTGTTCCTTGATATGCTTCAGCAGACAATCTTAACATTAAAGGGTCTTTAATCAGCTTTATCGAACTGGGTGACAATTGTTCAAGTTTTGTCTCTATATAATAATTTTTACAGTATTTGTTATAGGCAGACTTCAATTCGTCCTGTGAAAATTCAGCTAAAGTTGGATAACGCTTTTCGCTTTCTTCCAGATAACTGAATATCAGTTCTTCCTGCTGACTGCTGAGTGTAACCTGTATCCGCGACCAGCTAATAGTCCGGCAGGTAACTACAAAGCGTATATTTATCTCAGAATCTGCCAGATAGATATCCAGTATCTCCCGCATTAATACTGCCGGATTAGTGAATTCATTGATGGCATCAATAAAAAAAATAATTTCCTTTCCAGCCCACTGAGGATTTTTATCCGTCATCAATTTAACTAAAGTAGGCAAGGTGTTTTCAAGTTTAAAGTCTATATCCAGATCTTTTTTTAACCCCAAAGGATGGATATTTCGCGCTTCATAGAAGAATATTGCCAGATCGTCATTTTTATCACGCAGAAGCGGATGTACTAACAGTTTCCATAATGTATTTGTTTTACCGTGTCCGGAATCTCCCAAGATCAGCAAACAGCGTGATTTCTTTGCATCCAGGAACTGCTCAAAAATTCCTTTATCTCCCTCGATCTTTGATCTATCAATATAGGTTGCGGGAATAACTTTGCCGGAATTCTCCAAACAATTTCGGTTTACAATCATGGCCTTCGTACTAGACCTCTCAATAGAATTCCAATTCAATTCTGCAACTTCCGTTAGCTCTTCTTTTTTTTCAATCCGTAACAGTCCGTGCACTTCGTTAGCTAAATCAAGATAGAGTCTTTCGTCAAAACTCCATTGATTTCCTAAAATATATTTTATCAGGTTTACAGACTTCCGTTTATTGATTCGGGCAGTTTCATATAACATGAACTGCTGATCATCCCCTGAACAGCTGTTCTGTAGTTCAATAAGGAAATTCAATGGAATCGGATTATTGTTTCCTGTTTCAATGAATAACTGTCTTTCGCATGAAGTTAGCTCTGCCACTTCACATTCTGTCCAACCAGAACTTACGTTTCCCATTAGTTCATGTTTTTCTTCTCCGAGATAATGAAATAGAGGATAATGTTGCAGAAACTTCAGATGTTCCAGCATTTTCTCGATTTTTGTTTCTACCGTCTTTAACAAGCCTGGAGCATTGTTTTCATCTGGATCCAGTCCTGGGTGAAACCACTCATTACGAATGGCTATTAATTCATTAAAAATAACTGCCAGTTTTCCAAATGATGTTTTATGACGTTTCTCAAAATATGCGACATCCAGATCAGAGAAAAAGCCACAATCTTCCTGTAATTCACGTTTACGTCGAAACACCAGTAAATCTCTTAAAAAATGATTCCAATGACCTAATGATGGTCGAAACAAGTTAGAATACAGTAGATTCGTCAGCTGTAAATCCGGCTCCCCACCTTCTTCCAGATATTGAAGATAATCAGCGATTACTACTATTGAGCAATACTTCAAAACTGAAGTAAATAATCGCATGCCTGAACGAAATCTGTCACTGGGAGAACTCGCAGAAGCATATTCTTTGTGAGCGGAAAAAATTGGCAGAGGAAAACGACTTAAGTCCACGATTCCACCTTAAATGTATTATTTCTTGAATAGATAAAATAAATAACTGCCGAAAGCCCGATCCCGGTAGGAATATCAATCCAATAATGCTGACCAACTAATACTGTACTTAAACAAACCAGCAGTGTTAATAATAGAGTTGCAATTTTCAGCAGACGTGGAGCAGCACTTATCTGCACTCCTATATAGCCCAAAGTTGCCAGGGCACAATGGTTTGAAGGAAAGCAGTTTGCGGGATCATCTAGCCCGACGATTCTACGCATTAAAGCATCTGCAAATAATTCCCCGGCATAATCACGACGCAGCATATAGACCGGATAAAAATAATAAATTATGAACATCACAAGACTCACAATAGCATAGAGCAAAAGCAATCGATAAAATATCTTGGAGCTAAAATTATAGGCAAATGGCAGAATAACCAGAACCAGCATGCCAAATACATAGGGATAGACCATAATGGGTATATATATATCAGGCGATTTCCAGTGAATGCCTGTCAAAACTCCCCGGGCATTAAGCCAGGCATAAATCCCAAACCAGATCATCCAGAACCCCGCCAGGACAAATACTTTTACTAAATTAACACTATACTTCTTTTTCAGGATAAACTCCACACATTTTCTATAACCTTTTATAAAAGAATATTTCCCTTAGGAGAGTGCTTCTCGTCAAGCGATTTATATGTATAATCTGGCATTATACAATATTTAAATTCTAACCACCAATGAAAAATGTTGCTTATCCGAAAGATTTTAAATAATAATTTCTGATCTACCAGCTGAACGCAACTCTTTTTCAGAAAAAACAATGATCCCGAGTATAATTGTAATGATCCCGATTATCTCAAATTTACCGGGAAAATAGTCAGGTAAGATTATTATCTGAATAATGATTGGCATGGATATAAAAGTAACATTAAAATGAGGAATGAATTGAGAAGCATTTACTCTGCGGCTGTAAGCGTACTGTGTGACTAATAGAGCTGCGGTTGTGGAAAGAAAACTAAGCATAAAGAATAACCAGCCCGGTAAGTTACTGGGTAAAAAACCTCCTGAGTTTGAAAAATTTTGTCCAGTTGCTTTTAAAAGCGGGTCAAGTGAAGCAATAAGACCTGATATAAGACCAGCAGCCATAGCATCCTTGAAAATATGTCCGCTTTTTTTGCCAATATTGATTACAACAGGAGTTATTAGAGCAATTACTATTATCGTATATATAAGATATTTAGCATTAACAAGTCCCATATCCACAGCTTCTGAATTGCTCGCTGCTATCCCGATAAAGAAACAACCCAAAATTATGATAAAAATGCCTACCCAGTTCTGAACCGTGGTTTTCTCTTTCATGACAAATTTTGTGAAAAGCAGCATGGGTAGCATGCCTACGCCATACATAGCAGTAAAAAATGACATAGTGCCAAATTTACCGGCTAAAACGACAAATATGAAACTCATATTTGTTAAAACCAGACCTAATATGTAAATTGTGTGTTTACCAGAAGTTTTCTGCTTCGCCTTTTTCCCCGATACATGATCGCGGAGACTATCAAAAGAATGGATTCCCATTCGCTGCAAGCTACGTCCAATATGCACTACGCAGGAAAATATTATTCCCAGGCAGGCGACTATGAGGTTATTACTCAATTTTCTATCCTCCCCTTTATTATTAGGAAACAACCTTATTTATACTTATCAGCAATTATAGATACCTAAGACATTATTATTTAAAATTTCGTCAAGAAAATCTTCCGGATAAGGTTTTTAACCGGTTTTATTTGTCAAAAAAGATTGAATATCTTTAAATGTCCTCAGTGATATAAGGAGTTATTATGCAGATATTTATTTATGGCGAATATGAGGATTGGCAGGAAAAATATCTTAAAGAAAATCTGGATAGCTCTATTCATATTGACTGGGGCAGTAAATTGCCGGTTAAAGCTGATTATGAAATACTTGTCTGGGGCAGACCGTCAGAGGAATTTATTACTGAAGCAGAGAATTTGAAATATATTATTGTGCCCTATGCCGGAATTCCAACTCAAACTGCCGAGTTTGTAAGTAAATACCCGCACCTGCAATTGCATAACCTGCATCATAACGCTTTGCCAACTGCTGAAATGGCTTTCTCGCTTATGCTGGCAGCTGCCAAGAATATTGTCCCGGCTCACAATTGTCTTCAGAAAGGTGACTGGACTCCGCGTTATGAAGGTATGCCAAACAGACTGCTGGCTGGCAGAAATGTATTGATCATGGGATATGGCTCTGTGGGCAGACATCTTGCTAAAATGTGCAAAGGAATGACCACTAAAGTATTTGCTACCCGTAGAAACTGCCAGGAATATCTGGAAAATGAAGTGGAAATTCAACCTGCGGCTGAACTGGAAAGGCTTTTACCACTGATGCAGATCGTGTTCCTTACTCTGCCTCTCACTGCTGAAACAAAAAATATTCTTAATCGCAGTAAAATGGAATTATTGCCTGCTGATGCTGTGATTGTGAATATTGGCAGAGGAACGCTTATCGAAGAGCAGGCTCTATATGATCTGCTGAAATCCGGTAGAATTGGAGCGGCAGGACTGGATGTATGGTATAATTATCCCGGTAGTGTGGAAGCGAGAAAGCATACTTATCCTGGGAATCTGCCATTTCATGAACTGGATAATGTGGTGCTGAGTCCGCATCGAGGTGGCTCATTTGCTAATTATGATACTGAGCTTTTACGGGTGCAGCATCTGGCAGAAATGATCATGACCTGTCATAATACCGGCAGGATGCCTAATCAGGTGGATATCAGCCGCGGTTATTAAAAAAAAGAGGTATTTATGAGTTCTTATGATAAAATCTATCAGGTAGTGCGGCAGATACCACGGGGTAAAGTGGCTACCTATGGTCAAATTGCTGCTCTGGCGGGTTTACCACGCCAGGCACGGCTGGTGGGCTATGCCATGCACAATATTCCCGAGGGCTCAGACATTCCCTGGCAGAGAGTGATCAATGCCAAAGGTGAGATCAGTAATTATGGTGATGATCAGTGGGTGAAATTTCATCGCTCACTACTGGAATCTGAAGGTGTTGTCTTTAATGATAAAGGTAAAATACCCTTAAAAATATTCCAGTGGCTAAATAATCAAAAATAAAGAGAGTTATTATGACAAAACTTACTTTTCATGGTGCTACCGGTACTGTTACCGGCTCCCGTTTCCAGTTGGAAATAGATGATAAAAATGTCCTGATCGATTGCGGCATGTTTCAAGGTCCCAGAGAAAACAGACGAAGGAACTGGGACCCGTTCGCAGTCTCGCCTGCCAGTTTTGATCATGTTTTCCTCACACATGCTCATATTGACCATTGTGGCTATCTGCCCCGCTTTGTGAAAAACGGATTTAATGGTAAGATAATCAGCTCCGAAGCTACTGCAGACCTCTGTAAAGTTGTACTGCTGGATAGTGCTCATATTCAGGAAGAAGATGCCAGATGGGCAAATAAAAAGGGGTTTAGTAAACATGATCCCGCAGAACCGCTGTATGACAGGCAAGATGCCGAAAAGACCATTCCTATGTTTGAACCTCTTTTTTATGGTGATATTTATCCGCTGAGCGAAAATACCAATGTCAGGTTTCATGATTCCGGGCATATTCTGGGCGCTTCTTTGATTGAGTTTAATCAAAGAAGAAATGATTCTTCGACAAAAATACTCTTTAGCGGTGACCTCGGTCGCCCCGAAATCCCCGTACTCAATGACCCTGATCAGGTTTATAATGTCGATTACCTGATTCTGGAATCCACTTATGGCAATCGCAGTCATTCGGATGTGGATGCCCGTGAAGACCTGGAAAGAGTGATCAATGAAAGCCGCCAGCGGGGTGGAGTTCTGGTGATTCCGGCTTTCTCGGTGGGACGCACTCAGACTCTTTTATACCTGATCCGTGAGCTGGAAGAAGATGGCAAAATTCCGGTGCTGCCGGTTTATGTGGATTCGCCTATGGCAATTGAAGCACTTAAAATTTTTGATGATCATATCCGGGATTTTGATCTATATGCCCGTATGCAGGTTATGCAGGGCAAGGATATCTTCCGCACCGGAAATCTGCATATCTACCGCTCAAAAGAAGAATCTATCAGTATTAATGATGTGAAATCAAATGCTATTATCATCTCTGCCAGCGGGATGGTTACAGGTGGACGCATTTTGCATCATCTGGCAAGAACTCTGCCTGACTCCAAAAATACCGTACTTTTGATTGGCTATCAGGCGGAAGGTACTCGCGGTAGAACCCTGCAGGAAAAAAAGGAAACTGTCACTATTCACGGTGCCAAAGTGCCAATTAATGCCAAAGTGGAAATGATAGACGGCTTCTCAGGACATGCTGATTACTTTGAAATGCTCGCCTGGCTCATGGCTTTCAATAAAACTCCCAAAAAAGTATTCATTGTCCATGGCAACCCCGAAGCCTCCGCTGCCATGGCAGAACATATTAAAAAGCAATACGGCTGGGATGTAGTAATCCCCCAATTAGGAGACAGCTACACCCTCGATTAAAAAAAAATGAACCTGCTGTTTTCACCCTGTTTACTGGGTTCACTCTGTTCACTGGGTTCACAAAAAAAGAAGTTTTTCTCGCTAATAGAACTTTTTTCTTGACATTAGTTAATGCTCACTAACATTTGGCTCCAGATAGTTAAAAGGAGGTTCTGATGGTTCTTACAGAACGGCAGCAGCAGATTGTGGATATATCAATCGAGCTGATAGCTCAGCAGGGTATTCAGAACCTTACTATTAAGAATATAGCCAGAAAAGCAGGATTCTCGGAACCTGCTCTCTATCGTCACTTCGCTTCCAAGTTTGATATTGTGATGGCAATGCTGGAAAGTTTCCAGAATATCTCCCGCTTTGTGCTTTCTGAAACCGAAAAAGAAGAATTAGACAGCATTGGTAAGATCGAAAAATTCCTCTTTGACCGTTATCAAAGATTTTCTGCTAATCCTGCAGCAGCCAGAGTAATGTTTGCCGAAGGATTATTTATGGATGATAACCGCTATTCCCAAAGAATGCTGGATATTATGCACCAGCACGCCGGCTCCATGCAGAATATTATCCGCGAAGGACAACTTAAAGGTGAATTGCGCACAGATATCCCTGCCCGGGAAATGTTTCGCATTATATTTGGCTCTCTGCGGCTGCTGATCAGCCAGTGGTGCCTGGCGGATTATAATTTTGACCTGCTGCTGGAAGGTAAACTTTTGTGGAATGCAGTACGGAAAATGATCTGCTGAACAATATTTTTTTTGCCGGCAATGTTAGTGAATATTAACTAAGGAGATGTTATGAATAGAGAAATTATCCTGATTGATGAGAATAAGTGCAATGGCTGCGGAAATTGTATCCCCGGCTGCCCCGAAGGTGCTCTGCAAATGATAGATGGCAAAGCCAGGCTTATTAGTGACCTGTTTTGTGATGGACTGGGTGCCTGCATCGGTGATTGTCCCCAGGGAGCAATTTCTGTAACTACCAGAGAAGCCGAGGCTTATGATGAAGCCAGAGTTCTGGAAAATATCATCAAAGCTGGACCTAATACGATCAAAGCTCATTTAAAGCATCTGCGTGACCATGACCAGCAGGAATATTTGGAGCAGGCAGTAGCGATTCTGCTGCGCCAAGGTATGCCGATCCCCAGGCTGGATGAAGATAGCTGTCCTTCCGGGGGTTGCCCTTCTACCCAAACTCAGGTTATAGACCGCATTCCAAATGAAATGCCCACAAAAACTGTAGTGAAAGCTGAATTACAAACCTGGCCCGTACAACTGCATCTTCTGAATCCTTCTGCCCCCTATCTGGAAAATGCTGATCTTTTAATTGCAGCAACCTGTGTTCCGTTTGCTTTTCCTGATTTTCACGCTAAGTATATTAAAGGTAGAGTTCCGATAGTTTTATGCCCCAAACTCGACAAAGATATTGATCAATACATTGAGAAACTGGCAGTGATCTTTCAGACGCATAAGATAAATTCGGTAACTATTGCACGTATGGAAGTTCCCTGCTGCGGCGGTACAGAATTCATCATTCAGAAGGCACTGGAGAAAGCTCAGAAATTTATGATGGTGAAAGTGAATGTGATTTCTATTAAAGGAGAAATTATCTAATGATTATCAAAAACTACCATAACCTGCCTCAGGCAGCTAATCCCCATGGCATTCAAAGCTACAAGCTGCATGACTCGGTTCATGCCCAGATCATGCACCTGCTCCTGCTCCCCGGGGAAGAACTCAAACCGCATATTACCCCGGTTGATGTAACTTTCTACGTTTTAGAAGGCAGCCCCACTATTCTGGTGGGCGAAGAAAAACTGCAGGCAACAGTGGATGACTTAGTAGAAAGTCCCCGTGATATTGTTCATTGTATATATAATAATTCAGAGACCATAGCTCGAGTATTGGTGATCAAAACTCCCAAGCCTGTCTCTGCCACTAAATTTGTAAATAACTCATAAATATAACCATAGGAGGAAAAATGAGTATGTTCTGCTTTCAATGTCAGGAAACAATCGGTAACAAAGGCTGCACCATTAATGGTGCCTGCGGCAAAAAAGGCGATGTGGCAAATCTGCAAGACCTTCTTATCTATTCTTTAAAGGGTTTGGCAATATTCCGCTCCCAGGCTACCCTTGCTGTCAGAAAAAAATATGCCGATACCTGCAATGAATTGGATAAATTCATCGTAGAAAATCTGTTCTCGACCATTACTAATGCCAATTTTGACCGAGATCACTTCATTCATGCCATCAAAGAAGTTATCAAAATGCGCGATATGGGCAAGGCAAAAGTCGCTGAAATGGGATTTAAAAACATTAAATTCGCTGAGCATGATGCTGCCACTTTCACAGTTAATGATGAAAATATCGATGCCAAAGCCGCCTCAATAGGTGTACTCACTACCGATAACGAAGATATCCGCTCTTTGCGTCAGCTCATCACCCTTGGCGTCAAAGGTATGGCTGCTTATGCAGATCATGCTCTCCACCTGGGTAAAGAGATCAAAGAAATCGTCATGTTTATCGAAAAAGCTCTCGTTTCTACTTTAGATGACAGATTAAGCGTAGATGAACTGATCGCTCTGGTTATGGAAACCGGCAAGTACTCCGTGGACGCCATGGCTGCTCTTGATGCTGCCAATACAGAAACTTATGGTCACCCTGAACTCACCAGCGTTAATATCGGTGTGCGTAATAACCCTGCTATCCTCATTTCCGGACATGACCTCAAAGACATGGAAGAATTGCTCCAGCAGACAAAAGGCACTGGCGTGGATGTATATACTCACGGTGAAATGCTGCCTGCTAATTACTACCCCGCTTTCAAGAAATATGATAACTTTGTCGGTAATTATGGTAATTCCTGGTGGAAACAAGGTGAAGAATTTGAAAAGTTCAATGGCGCAATTATCTTAACCACAAACTGCCTGATCCCTCCCAAAGATTCTTATAAAGACCGCGTATTCACTACCAATAATGTAGGCTTTGCTGGCGTGAAACACATCCCTGCTGCTGAAAAAGGAGCAGCAAAAGATTTCGCTGCCGCTATCGAACTGGCAAAAACACTCCCATCCCCTACTGAAATTGAAACCGGCAGCATTGTGGGTGGATTTGCCCATAATCAGGTATTTGCCCTGGCTGATAAAGTAGTAGCTGCCGTAAAATCCGGTGCTATCAAAAAGTTTGTCGTCATGGCTGGCTGCGATGGACGCCATAAATCCAGAAACTATTATACCGATTTCGCTGAAGCTCTCCCCAAGGATACTGTTATTCTCACAGCCGGCTGCGCCAAGTACCGCTATAATAAACTTAATCTGGGTGACATCAATGGTATTCCCCGCGTTCTGGACGCTGGTCAGTGCAATGACAGCTATTCCCTGGCTCTCATTGCCCTCAAACTCAAAGAAGTCTTCGAACTGAATGACATCAATGACCTGCCCATAGTATATAACATAGCCTGGTATGAACAAAAAGCCGTCGCCGTACTCCTGGCTCTCCTCTACTTAGGCGTAAAAAACATCCACCTCGGACCCACCTTACCAGCCTTCCTCTCGCCTGCAGTAGTTGATGTTCTCGTGAAAAACTTCCATATCGCTCCGATCACCAATGTAGAAGATGATATCAAAACCATGATCGGATAAATAAGCACAATAAGCTTCCGAAGCCAAACAGCTTCGGAAGCTTGTTTAAACATTTTGTGCAGTACCTTACAATTAATATTCTGTAAATTTAGGCAGAAAAGATTTTCAACCACTGACCGCACTGACTTCACTGACGAAAACAATGCCAGATTAAATCGGTTCTTTTCTTACATTGTCAGTGCTGTCCGTGACGTCCGTGGTTGATAATCTTTCAATTGGTTTCGGTTTATCCGAGTTAGGCTTTTGCAAAGAGTCGTAAGCATTGCGTCATAAATATGTGTCACATTTTAACGCAGTAATTTTGAATTATATCAAGACGTGAAGAGCTTCAATATCCGTTGATATTGAAGCGATGAACAACGCAGATAGAATTTAAAAGAACAAGTTAAAAGTCACAGATATTTATGAGGCAATGCTTAACTATCCATCAAATATATGCCGAAATATGCTTTGTGTTGCTTAAAGAAAAACTTCCAGCCTGCTATAGATAGAAAAGAGTAAGATCATAACTCCCTGCAATAATATTAATTACAACATAATCTTACTCTTTTGGCTTTTTTTGAAGATACATCCCCTACTATTTATATTATTAAAAAAAATCATCTTTCTACAATAATTTCTTCACTATTCACTCTTAAATAACACATTACAGTTCTCAAATAAAATGTGACCCAAATGTAACTTCTTATTTTATTGTTTAGCATACCTTTAACTCATTAAATTACATTTTTGCCCCTTTTTGCAAATACATACCCATTATTTTATTTTTTTTTTAGCAGCAGTCTTTGGTAAAATTAAGTTAAAGATTATTGTAAAATTGGGGGCATTTTAATATCTTTGACGTCAGGTGTTCTGAAATTAATGCTTAATCCAGGATTAAGCTACATCACAAACACCTTAGCCACCTATGATTTTACCTTTTAACCACGAAGTGATTTTCTATGTAGATCAAACTTTCCAGTTTGATGGAAAATTAAGGCTTAATCTGGAAAGATTAAGCTACAAAATACGGCTTAGCAGGGAATAAATGGTCGGATTCTAAAGTCCCCGAAAGAATCGGGATCGGGTACGACATCTCAATTCTATATCCTAAGCTGGGTTTTTTATTTCTTTACAAGAAAATGGAAATTGTAAACATATGAACTATGACATAATGAACCGGAGGAAATAATGAATATAAGGAATTTTGCTGTTATTTATCTTTTTTTAATAATATTTACCACAGAGATATATGCTCAAGAATCCTGGGTGCATACTTATGACCCGTTCGATGAGTATAACGAAGCAATCTTCAGCGTGGAAGATTTAGTGATTATGAGTGATGGTTGCTATGCGGTGAATGGTACTGCCATAAATCCGGAAACCACTATTGGCTGGGGATTTGTCATAAAGGTAAGTCAAGAGGGAGAATTGCTGTGGGCTAAGCAGGATGAAGTTTCTTTTCAATTTTTAAATGTAGGAAAAGCAATTGTGGCTACTGCAGACGGAGGGATTATATCTGCTTCTCATAATTATCTGCTGGACTCTATCTTGATAAGGCGAGACTCTGATGGTAACAGGGAATGGGTTGAGTCATATTCAAACTACAATGATCTAAGTATAGAATCACTTGATAATACTAATGACGGCAATTACATTATTACCGGAGCTCAGGCTTTTAATAATTATGAAACAAGTCATGCCTGTATTGCTAAAATCTCCGATGCAGGAGACGTAATCTGGATAAATGATTTTTATATTGAAAACACATTATGGACTGTCGGAAAAGCAATTATTTCGACAAATGATGGAGGATATCTGATAACAGGTTATGCAAGACTTGATGAACTTTATAATGATGCTGCATTAGTTATAAAAACAGATGCCAATGGAGATTCTGTTTGGACAAGAACATGGGATTTAACTTCTGATAAGGAAAGAGGAAATACCATTGTTGAAACAATAAATAGTGAAATTTTAATTGGGGGGTATTCTGATGATGAACCAGCAGGATTTATCTGGAAGCTTGACGGAACTGGTAATACAATATGGATAGAAACTGGATTGGAAACTTGCGGTTATGGGTTTACTTCATTTATCAGAACTGATGATGATAATATTATTTCTACTTATGCCAGTCAGAGTATTTCACATGGACTAATTAAATTTGATGATGAATACAATGTTGAATGGGAAAATGATTTACCATATAATCTTGGACATGGAGATAAGTCAATAAAACAAACTACAGAGGATTATATAATTGTTGCGTTATTAAAGTCCTCTAATGCAACAGTCGGAATAGCGAAACTGAATTCTGATGGAACGGATATTAATGAAAATTCAATAGTTAATCTAAATGAAACAATTAATGCTTACCCCAATCCTTTCAATCCTGAAATCAGTTTTTCTTTTGTTTCAACTGATAACTGCCCAACGAAATTGAATATTTATAATATCAGAGGACAGTTGGTTTCAAGTCAGGAATATAATTTAACTAAAGGACAAAACATAATAACCTGGACTGCCAATAGATTACCTTCAGGAAATTATTTTGCTGAATTGATAAAAAGTAACAAGCAACACATTGTTAAGAAAATTATACTTATGAAATAAGGAAAGAAATTAAGGATTAAGGATTAAGAATTAAGGATTGGATTTAGCAGGAATGCAGTTAATTTAAGTGGCTTAGTTAGTTAAAGGGAGAGAATCAGAAAATATAGGAATACTGGCATCCCCCTGTTTTTTCTGTTTTCATAGCAGGAATTTTAATGATAATTGACCAGTTAAGTAGGACTTGCACCGCTGGCGGTACTCCGAAAGTGGGGCGAGAACTACGACCAATCAACTAATCTATTCCACATTTCAATCTGAGAAATATATCATGCTGAAATCTGCTGATAATGGTCGTCATCTGCGCCCCTGAAAATACCCAGCGGTGCACGTATGACTTAGCTGCAGAAATTGTTTTAATTTCGGGGGGATGAGAGGAAATATAGGAATATATTTGACAGGTAATTAAAAAAAATAGTAAATTTGGATTAGAGGATATAAAATATATTTTTTAATATGTGGAGGTTATTATGAATATACGGACAGGTCTGGTTATTATGATAATATTTGTGCTACCGGTTATGCTGATGGGTGAAGTGATCTGGGAGCATTTTTATAATCCTTTTGGAGCTTCGGGTATTAATGTGCGTCCTCAAATGCAGGTCTGCTCAGATGGAGGTTTTGCAGTGACCGGATATTACATAATTGAGGATCCCTGGGGAGGATATTTAGACTGGTGCGGTTATGTGATGAAGATCAGCAGTGAAGGAGAATTGCAATGGGCAGACCCAGATACTGTAAGTTTTGCCACCGCTCCAACGCATGAATCTGATGCAGTCATCGAAACAAGTGACGGAGGATTTATCAATGGCGGAGATGGCTATATGATCAAACGGGACAGTGATGGAAACCGCCTTTGGGAACAAGACCTGGATTATGCACCACATACTATGTGCTATTCACATGATGGAAACATTATTGTTTCGGGTGGTACCCCCGATGAATATACATTATTCCGTATAATTGATATGGATGGAAATGAGATTCTAAACAATGATTTTAATCTTAATCATTCTACATCAATTAAACTAATTATACCTACTTCCGATGGTGGCTACGCCATGACAGGTTTAATTACTCAAGATGAAGGATATCACGGAGATATCATAATTATTAAAACAAATGCTATAGGTGATACACTATGGACTTACAGGAAAGATGGTGATGGAGATTCAGATTGCGGTAACTGGATTCTTGAAAACAGTGAAAACAACTTAATAGTTTGTGGTGAATTAATATTAAGTGGATTTACTTTATGTGGTTATCTCGGTTTATTTGATTTGAATGGACAAATAATCTGGGAAAAAGATAGTAATGATGAGATTACAGGATTACAACAGTTTTATGCAATTGATTTACCAGAAGACAATTCTTTTTTAATTACTGCCGGTCTTGAAGGACTCGACGTTTATAAATGTGATTATGATTATAATATCGAATGGATAGATAATGACATGGAAAATAAGAAGCCATACT
>JAIPGP010000071.1 GCA_021735645.1 Candidatus Cloacimonadota bacterium | reverse complement strand
CCCCCCGAAATTAAAATGAAACCCGGTTTTAAAATGCCCTGAAGGGGCAGTATTATAATAGCCATGGGTGAAACCCATGGGTTATATTATAACCAAACTCAGCCCTGAAGGGGCTGCACCACGCAAGTGCAACCCCATTCGGGGTTGTTTTTGAGGGGTGGGATCATTACCACGGGTTCAAACCCGTGGCTATTAGGCTTCGCCGTAGTTCTACCCCATTCGGGGTTCAATTTAATTTGATAACAATTTCGTTTATAATTCATATAATATCAATTATTTATGACAAGTTTCAGGAAATAAAACAGGGGGATGCCAGGTCAATTCCCAAATATTGATAAATATGATGAATATGTGCACTTTTATTTAGCTAAAATGGGAATTCTACAATGATATCAATCACTTAGCTTGAACAGTCTCCTTCATCCCGATTTATCGGCGACTGACTTAGCTGGGTGTTTCTTTTTGCACGTAGTGCTTATTTATTTGTAGTAATTCCAACTCTTCACTGCCCCCTCCTCCCTCTCTCAACGGCAAGCCGTTGAGAGAGGGAGGGGAATGATTTCTACAAATAGTTATCCTCAACGAGGGTAAAAGATAATCTGTAAAATCTTTAAACAGAGATTAACCCAAAATATTGCTGTTAAATGCCAGACAGATTCCTGAGGGATGTTATTCGTCAGTGGGGAGGGGGTATATTCCTGGAGAGAGTTATTTGATAGAGCAAAATATTATCAGTAAGAAAAAAAACGCCTTTTCCGGTAAGTATTTGCTTGACAGGAGCATGAGAATAAAAGATTTGCTAATAAGGGGAAAAAATATAGTCAGGCGGGAATAATGTTTAAAAAATTAATGAGTATTTTCTCAAACGATATAGCAATAGATTTAGGTACAGCCAATACTCTGGTATATAAGAAGAATGTAGGAATAGTGATAGATGAGCCCTCGGTAGTGGCAGTGAGTACAGATAACAAGCGGATAATCGCGATGGGAGAAGATGCCAAGGCGATGCTGGGTAAGAATCCAGATGAAGTGAAGGTGATAAAGCCTTTGAAAGACGGTGTGATAGCAGATTTTCAGGTAACGGAATTAATGTTGCGTGATTTGATATTCAGAGCCCAGCGTAAGAAATTTCTTTTAAAGCCGCGGGTGCTCGTATGTGTGCCCTCCGGGATCACAGAGGTGGAAAAGCGGGCAGTGCGAGACAGTTCGCTGCATGCAGGTGCGCGGGAAGTATATCTGGTATCAGAGCCGGTGGCAGCAGCGATAGGGGCGGATCTTCCCATTGATAAACCGCAGGGTAATCTGGTGATGGATATTGGAGGTGGCACTACGGAAATAGCTGTGATTTCGTTATCTCATATCGTAGTGCACAGTTCAATCCGGGTAGGCGGAGATAAGATGGATACTGCCATAGTGAACTATCTTCGTAAAAAGCAGAATATTTTTGTCGGGATACAAACAGCTGAGCGAGTAAAGATGGAAATTGGTTCTGCTTATGCCCTGGACAAGGAATTAACTGCTGAGGTGCGGGGCAGACATATAGTAACTGGTTATCCTGTAACGATAGAGGTAAATTCGACAGATATCCGGGAAGCTTTAAGCGAGACCGTGACACTGATGATAGATGCCGTAAAGCGATTATTTGAGAAGACAGCACCCGAACTGGCAGCAGATATAGCACAGCGTGGTATAATTCTGACTGGTGGTGGTGCCAAACTGAGGGGGCTTGATCGAAAAATCCGGGAAGCAGTTGACCTGCCAGTGCACGTGATGCCGGAATCTTTAACCTGCGTAGTGAAAGGAAGTGGACGAATTCTGGATAATCTGGATGAGTACCGTGAAGTTCTGATCAAGAAAATAGAAAATTGATAAAAGCCTATCGGTTTCTGATATTTTTAATACTCGCTCTTTTTTTACTATTGGGCAGTCGGGAATCTCGTTATCAGAAAGCCAATTTTTTAAGCAGTACAATATACTTACCGTTTATCTCCTCAGTCAACTGGCTAAACTCATATCTTAGACTCCAGAATGAGAATCTGGCATTACATAATCAATTAACAGGGTGTCAGATCGAGTTAAACAATCTGCATCAGGAGCTGGATTTTTATCGCAAGCAGAATATAGATTTCACGGCACCGAGATATGATTTTGTAACGGCAGATGTGATAGGTAGCAATGGTGAATTTGGTCAGCGATATTACATCCTTGATCAGGGCAGAGAAGCCGGGATAAAGCCCACCATGCCGGTATTAGGCACAGAAGGGGTGATTGGGAAGGTAGTAACTGCGGGGCATAATTATTCGCTTTTGATGCCAATTGATCATACTGATTTCAAGCTGGGCGTAATGCTTCAGAAGAATTTTACACACGGTTTGCTGGAAGCTGATCTGGAAGGCAGGATTTATATGAATATGATGCGTCTGGGCAGTGAAGTGAGTTTGGGAGACACCATAGTGACTTCCCATTTTTCTAAAACCTTTCCGCCATTTTACCCGGTGGGAACAGTGAGTCGGATAAAAATCGCGGCAGACAGGTTGAATATGAGTGCGGAAATTGAGCCATTCAGCAAATTGCAGTCAATGACTACGGTGATCGTATTATTATATGAAAACCATGATGAATATGGAAAGGAGCTGGGAATACAGGATGAAGCCGAAAATTAGAAAATATCAGGAAAAGAGTTATTTACGTTTACCCGTTAAAACACGAATTATAATGCCGGGTGATGATATGGCAAAGATAATCCAGGAATATGCGGGATCGCTTCTGGAGAAGGGAGACATTGTAACAATATCAGAGAGTCCTTTGGCGATCACCCAGGGCAGGGCGAAGCCATTAAGCGAGATCAAGCCAGGTTTTTGGGCGAAGATATTATGGCGATTTGTTTCGAAAGTACCTTATGGAATAGGTTTACGCGCGCCAGCGAGTATGCAGTGTGCAATAGAAGAATGTGGTAGTTTGCGGATAATATTTGCAGCCTTAGTGGGTGGATTAGGGCGTTTGGTTGGCAGACGGGGTAAAGGTGATTTTTACCGGTTGGCAGGAATGCAGGCAGCTTTAATAGATGCAGCCAGTACTTCTCCGGTGCCGCCATATGAAAGCTGCGTAATCAAAGGACCGCTGCATCCGGCAAGAGAGGCGCAGCGGATAGCAGAGGAAACCGGAGTGGAAATTGCCGTGATGGATATCAATGATATTGGTGGCAGCTGGATGATAGGAGGTTCTAAGGGAGTGGATAAAAAGATGATCGAGGAAGTGATGCAGGATAATCCGCAGGGACAGGGTGCGGAACTAACCCCTATTTGTATTGTGCGGGAGCATCATGGTTAGCAGCATTTTGTTTGGAGTGATCCTGCTATTTTTTCAGATATTTAAGGCAAGTGCTTTGAGTATCTGGGGGATAACCCCAAATGTATTGCTGGCTTATTCAGCCTATCTGGGAGCATATCGGCGGGAGAAATATTCGCTTCCGATCATATTTTTAACAGGATTGGGTTATGATCTGGTGACACCGGAAACTTTGGGTATCAATACTCTGCTGCTGCTGCTGATCTGCTGGGTGACCGGGATATTGAAGAAGAGTATTCTGGAGCCCAAACTTATAACTGTTGGAGTGCTTTCACTGGTGTATAATGTATTTTATTATCTGATATTTGGCTTATTTTATAGTTTGCAGACGGAAAACATGAATTATATATTTGCTGTTTTTGGTGTGAATGTAGTTATCAATAGCCTGATTTCAATTTTGCTGTTTTATTTTTTACTGCTTCTATCTAATTTAAAAATAGTAATCCGCTGATGTATCGCAAGCATGTGGCTTCCTGGAAAAGTCAATTAGTCCTGCTGGGACTATTTTTGATTTTAGGATTCTCATTATTCAATATGCAGGTAATCAATGGAGAGCGTTATCTGGCGATATCAGAGAATAATTATGTACGGATAGTGAAGATCAATCCTCTACGGGGCAATATTTTTGACCGGAAATATCGTGAAATTGCCAGTAATACATCATCAGATAATCTGCATTTCACGTTATCACGCCTGCGGGACAGTCATCGGCTGGCGCAATTCATCAGTGCAAATTTTGACATAGATTCGCTTTCAGTGCTCAAGATAATTCATGATAACCGCTTTCGCAAGTATCATGATATTTCGCTGGTAAAAGGGCTTACCTATGAAAAACTGGTAGAAATAGCTGAGCGGATGAATGAATTTCCCTCTTTGAAATTTAAATCGGAATATGTGCGGCAATATTCATATCCCAATCATTTTACGGGTCATACAGGTCCGGTGAGTGAGAGTGAATATGAGATATATAAAGATAAGGGATATTCCTTAAATAGTGAGATAGGTAAGAATGGACTGGAGAAGCAGTATGAAGAGCTTTTGCACGGTACAGCGGGATTTCAGCTTATTCAGGTGGATGCCACGGGCAAGAGCCTGGAATTTTTGAAGCATAATCTATATAAACCAGCTTTAAACGGCAAGGATCTCATCTTATCGGTCGATAACGATTTACAGAATTATATCAGGAAGATATTTCCAGCCAAAGAGAAGGGTGCCGTTGTAGTGATGGATGTGCGGACAGGAGGGATTCTGGCTTATGTATCCATGCCGGAATTTGATCCTAATGTCTATAGCAGTGCTATCAGTAAACCAGTCTGGGAAAGTATGATAAATAATCCTGACAAACCGATGCTGGACAGGATATCAAACGGGACATATCCGCCTGGGTCAATTTTTAAAATGATTACTGCATCGCTGGCACTGGAAGCAGGATTGATCACGCCGGAGACAAAAATGACAGAATGCACGGGTGGTTTGCAGGTGGGGGATCGTTTTTTTGGCTGCTGGTATGCAGCGGGGCATGGTAGATTGAGTGTTTCTGATGCCATAAAATATTCCTGTGATGTGTTTTTTTACGATGTTTCACTTTTAATAGAACTAGATGATATGAAGCGATTTACGGAGCAGAATTTTTTAACGATGAAAACGGGTGTAGATTTACCGACAGAACGGCGGGGATTTTTCCCCGATGAAAGATGGTATATCGAGAATTATGGCAGATATACCGGTATCATAGGACCTAAAGTGAATCTATCTATAGGTCAAGGAGAATTGCTGATCACACCGCTGGAATTTTGTGCCTATTACAGTGCTTTGGCAAATGACGGAATCTGGCAGCAGCCCCATTTTCTGGAAGAGATCATAGACCAGGAGAGGGTTCCCGTGCGGGATTATGAAAATAGAAGATTGCCCCTTTCTGAGGAAACAGTGAAATTATTGCAGCATGCTCTGGACAGGACAGTGAATGAGCGGTGGGGAACAGGTGCTGGCGCCAAAGTTGCCGGTGTGAAGGTTTGCGGTAAAACCGGTTCTGCTGAGAATCACATGGGAGATGAAACGCATGCCTGGTTTGCCGGGTATGCAGAGTGGGAAGAGCCAGAGATCGCGTTTGTGGTATTTGTGGAGAATGGTGGTCACGGAGGAGCAAAAGCAGCCCCGCTTGCCAGTGAACTGGTAACATTTTATGATCTGCTGCGTACCAATGACCCTCAGAATTATCATCATCTTTTAAAAGGAAACAGCGAGGACTAAACTATGAGCAGGAATCCCAGCCAAGCCAGATTTGATCTAATCCTGATCATTTTGATGATCATTTTGATGATCTTTGGGGTGATAATGATCTATTCTGCTTCAACAACCAAGATTGGTGACCTGGTGGAACGCGAAAATTATTATCTGAAACAGATTATCTGGGTGGTGTGTTCATTGCTGGCTCTGGTAGTGATACTCAATATACCCCCAGCGTTTATAGAAGCTCTTGTGTTACCAGCTTATCTGATCAATCTTATATTACTGGTACTGGTTCTGTTTCTACCGGCGATCAAAGGCTCGCACCGTTGGATCAGTCTAGGTTTTGCGGGATTTCAACCTTCAGAACTGGCGAAACTGCTGACTATTATTCTGCTGGCAAAACAACTGAATAAAACGCATATAACTAATCTGCAAATATTGAAACAGGCAGTGGCTGTGACTATATTGCCGCTGATACTGATATTGATCGAGCCTGATCTGGGTACCGCTATGACGCTATTGATCTGCGTTTTCACAATTCTGGCATTTAGTGATCTTCCTTTCTGGGTGATTGTACTCATCATTAGCCCCATGATCAGCATAGTAGCATCTTTCAATCTTTATTTTTTTCTATTCTGGATAGCAGCTCTGGTATTCTATCTGGTGCGGCAAAGACTGAGCCTACTCCTGGCGGGACTCACAGTATTGCTAAATTCTGCTTTGTATTTTCTGGTGCCGTTTGCCTGGAATAGCCTGAAGACTTATCAGCAGAACAGAATAATCACTTTTATCAATCCCCTGCACGATCCCTTTGGTGCGGGGTATCAGATTATTCAAGCCAAGATTGCCATTGGTTCAGGGGGTTGGCTTGGAAAAGGCTTTTTAATGGGGTCGCAGAAGAATCTGCAATTCCTGCCCGAACATCATACAGATTTCATTTTTTCGGTAATTGGGGAAGAGCTGGGATTTTTTGGTTGCCTGTTTTTTTTAATAATCTATTTTTTGTTCCTGATGAGATTGATGTCTAATGTCAGCAGGTTAAAGCGTAAGTTCATGTATTATGCCAGTGTGGGGATAGTGGCAAATCTGGTGATTATGATGTTTGTGAATATCGGGATGAATTTAGGTATAGTGCCGGCGACTGGGATTCCCTTGCCGTTCATTGCTTATGGTGGTACGAACCTGCTGTTCAATACTCTGGCAGTGGGTTTGATCATGAAGTTCGCTGCCCAGAAGAGTTTATTTGAGTAGTTATTGCCAGGGAGGTATTCTGAAAATATTGCGTAGCTCCGTATTATTTATTTTGGTTATATTTACACTATGCAATTGCGGTACGCGCATACATCTGTACACGCGTGACGAATTTCTGCAAAAGGTAAATCTAATTGAGAACTCGGGTTTTGAGGTAGTAGATAATCTGGGCTCGGAGCTGCCGGAAGGCTGGATTGTACTGGATAATTATCAGAATAAGGTGCTGATTGACGATCAAGTGGCTCACAGTGGTGAGAAAAGCCTGAAAATAAAAAAACCGGATGCCTCAATTAATCTCACCTCAGATTCCTTTAAAGTTGATCCAACCTGCAGTTATTATTCTCGCTGCTTTATTCGGGCAAATAAAACTATTGATAAACCAGTGGTCTTATATTTTATTACCTTTGATAATGGCAGCAAACGCATAAACCGTTTTGCCAAACGCGTCTATCCTACTCCGGAATGGAGTATGGTGGAAATCACTACAGATGCAGTAGGCCTGGGTTCTGCCTTCGGAAGAGTAGTGCTCTCTATACCCCAAGGCAGCGATATTGATATCTGGGTAGATGATTTTGAAAGTTATACCATTTGCGAGAGTAATCAGGAATAATATATTTATTTGATACAAGTTTTACCGATGCTGGGCATTGCATCCAGACTATCATGGTCTGGGTTTACATTATACAGAAAAGTAAGTTGAAATATAGTGAGAAGTAAGAATAATTAGTCAATCAAAGGCGTTGATCCCGATAATCGGGACTGCACCGAGTATCGTTCATAACTTTTAACTTAGCTGGGGATATAAAAAAAACAATGTAATGTGAGATTTATTAACCACGGAAGGCACGGACGACACGGAAGAATGTAATGTGAAAAAGAAGGTGAGTCAAGGCTTCTGACTTAGCGGGGGAGAAACAGAAATCCTGACTTGGCTTACAAATAGATAAACCTATACTGGGTAACTGATTGGGTGCTGGGTAGTTTGCTATTATTAGATAACATCACGATGTAAATATGAGATTTTGAGCATATATAATAAAAAGGTCAGGTATTATAAAAGTCTAAGCCAGAGCCGGTAAAATACTTCTGTGAGAAGCAGAATTAGTATCATCATTCTTGCCCAGTAGCTGATTCTATGGTACAATTCCTGATTATCAGGTTCATACCACATTTCCACGACATGTTCACCTGGTGGTGTTACTACACCTCGTAAAGTATAATCCACGGGATATATAGCAGTTTTAATGCTGTCTATATATGCCTGCCACTGATCATATTCATCATATATCTCACTAATGACCAGCAAGCCGGCATTACTGTTATTTACTCGTATTTTGATATATTCTGCCTGGATAATTTCTGGTATAACAGAAGACTCAGTGCTTTCAGGCAGTAGTGATTTATCGGTAAATTCAGGTATTTCAGTTTCCAGAAGGGCAGTTTCACGCGGATCGAATTCTGGTTTATTTATAGCACTTGCAATCTCATCAATGCTTTCAACCTGCCATTTGCCGGCAAACCAGGCATAAGGCATAGTGTGCTTGATTCGATAAGTTATAAGTTGATCGGTATAACTGTAGTTACTGTATTCCAGCCTGTCGGACGGTATCTTGATATTTGAAATAATGTATTTTACATTCAGCAGAGATAGTAAGTTCCAGTTGATTTCCAGATTTTTATCAATTTCAGCAGTCAGGCATGATCTGATCATTTTGCTGTAACGGTTGAAAGCAAACTGATCTTTACCGCCAATACTCTCAAAATCTACTGTCCAGAGGTTTTCCTGGAATTCTTTTCCGAAGGGAAAAATCCTGAAATGAGTGGAATCTGCCTGCAGATGCTGGCGGATTTCAGTTCCCTGCTCGGAATTAATCGGGCATTGCTGATACTTATCCAGCCAAGGTACATACTGAACTAGGACAAAGGTATCTGCCAGCACTAATAAACCAATTCCTATATACAAAGCCAGCCGGTATTTTCCCAGTCTCACCGTAATAAAGATAAGAGCAGTGAGCATTACAACTGCAGCAATGCGCCAGATATTGACCCGGATCAGGGGATTCAGAATGTCCTGGTTACGAGCCTGTAAAAGTGGCATATATACCGTGATCACGCTAACCATTGCCAGAAAAACTGCCAGCAGAAGTTTCCAGAGATATTGCCAAAACTTCTGCCTGTTGATGCTGCTGTCAAAGCTGTCCACAAAACTGAACATTACAGAAATGATCATAGCGGTCAGTAAATATATGGTTACTTCTGTCTCATAAAGTTCAAAGCACATAATGAGCAGAATAGCTAAGACAGCAATATCTGCCAGACTGCCATTTTTTTTGAGTTTCAGCAGCAGACAGGCAAACCAGGGAACAAATACAAGCATTAAACCCCAGCCATAAACCCAGATATTGAGGAATTCCAGAAAGTGAAAGGAGATGCCATATATAAAGGCAAGCAGGAGGCTTTCAGCCAAATTGTATTGTGATCTCCGGCAGAAAAAGAATACTCCTAAAGCAGCTGCCACAATGATCAGAGCATAAAACCAGCGAGCCTGCATAAGATAATAAAATCCGGTGAAGCAATGCCAGAACACTTTATCATACTGAGGCATCCCGCCATGCAGATTTCGGTTCCAGACTATGTATTTACCTGCTTCCACGGTACCGGAATGACCATAGAAATATTCACTCTTAGAGCTGGAATGTGGGTCTATCCCATAAAATGGTATGATCATGATCAGATTGTATAAGAAAATTACCAGTATCAGTAATGCAGAAACCTGCCCATGCCGTTTTACAAATTTTGTGAATTCCAAAATTCAAGAATATCCTATAATATCAGCTGCTTATTTCGTGATGATAGGGAAATCGGGGATAGAAGCAGGGATGATCGTGGTGGGCTTTTGGTTACCATTGGTGAGATTATTAACTTTATTGGTGATATAAAGATCTATTTCTTTAATGGTGATCATATCATCTTTATTATAATCTGCTTTATAATACTTAAGCCCTTCTTCCAATGCCTTAGTGAAGGCTCCATGCTGCCAGGCTTTATCTTCATAAGCCACGGCGTTATTAGTAGTAGCCGTCATAATGATCTGCCCCGTTCCGGCAGCGATCAGGTCCTTGAGGGCGGTGGTGATGCTTCGAGATGTTTTGCTACCCATAATATTGCCAGAATAGCAGGCATCAGTCATCAGGATAACTTTTGCCGGCAGGTTAACTACCACATCCTGAAACTCCGAGAAGCGGACTGCTGTGCTGCGGAGCCTTTCTGCATCAGCTTCATAGCTCATAAAGTAGAAGTTATTATTTGCATCATTAATGCCATGACCTGCCAGATACAGGATCACAACATCGTGCTGGGTAGCTTCTCTCATTATCCAGTCGATCCCGTCCAGGATATTATCTTTAGTTGCATCACTATCAGTCAGCAATCTATGATCAACTTTATAATAAAGACCTTTTTCATTTGCGAAGATATCGATAATAGTCCTGGCATCTGAAGCAGCATAATTGAGGTTGTAATCACTTATCTGGTAATTAGAAATCCCGATTGCCAGCAGATACAGGGATGGTTTAAAGATGTCTTCTATTTTCGGTTCAATATTTGTTGCTGAAATATAGACCGGATTACTGACGGAATATCTATTTTCCGCAGTAATTTTAATTGTGTTATCTTTTTCAGAAAGGCTGATCTCTTTGGAAATATGGATAGTATTTCCTGATTGACGGCGTTTCATTTTCAGTCCTCGCTCCCGAATATCTCTGCCATTCAGGAAAATGGAGATAGCTGTGATTTCATGGTCAGATTGGGGAACAACAGTGAATTCTATTGTTACGGAGCCATTATCGGTGGAAAGCTGTTCAGAGCAATTAAGTTGAATATGAGGGGGCAGGATATTATCTGTCTGGACTAATTCAAGGCGGCTGTGTGATTGAGTATAGACAATAGCTTTGTCTTCATTTTTCAAAGTTACTATCTCAGCTATCAATTCCGGTTGAAAATAGGTTTTATAAAACCTTTCTGAACTCAGGTATTCGGCGGCTTTATCAGCTCCGTGATTTATGTGATAACCCACGAATTTATCACCTTCTATACTGCAGTTATAATAACCTTCGGGTGACCAGACTACCCATTCATCTGTCTGTGATACAAAGATGCTCAAAAAGGGATAAATTGTCACTGGTGAGGAATTAGAATTGATCTGGCTGATATCCCATAATTTAATTGTTTGATCACCACTTCCGCTCACCAGCACACCATCATCAACTGCAAGGCTCCAAATCTCACCAGAGTGTCCGGCAAAATCCGCTAGAAATTTACCTTCCAGGTTATATGCTGCCAAAAAACCGCCACTTCCACCGGTTATTATGACACCGTTATCTGTAAATCCATAACAATTATGTACCAGCCCATCAAAAGAAGACCTGACGATTTCCTGTTGGAGGGCGTTATTTTTTTTTATTTGCAAAACCGCATCTTCATAGCCATAATCTCCTCCTGCAGAACATTGCAATTCATAATCACCATAACTCCTGGGAATCTGATTGAAATGATCAGATGATGAGATTGGTATCACCGAGAAATCTTTTAGATTGATAACTTTTTGCAATTCGCTTCTGCCCAGGGTAGCTGTCCAGGTACTACCAAAAGCAATACTGCTGCCTGAAATACCCACACCCCAGATGCACTTGCCTGCACCCGCCTGACAGGCTATCAATTCCGCGGATTGAACATCCGAGAGCATGATCTCATTATTATTACCTCCAGCAGTGATAGCAATATCATTATCAAGAAAGGCTCCGGCGATAACTGCATTATCATGCTCTCTAAAGTAGGATAAGGCAGCAAATTCATTATTTGCCTGATATATTCCGCAACTGTATGGGTACTCCAGACAGCCAGTAAGCAGATAATTCTCATTTGCAGAAAAATCAAGAACGCAGGCTTCTGATTCAGAATAAGCAGTATCCACCTGATGCAGTTCAAGATCGAAAATCAGGATATCTGAACCTAAACCGCTGGCAGCAATATAATCCGAAGAAACAGCTAAATAGTTCATTCGTGAAGAGCATTTCTGAGAACGCAGCAAACCGTCTTTCAAAGAATAGAGATAAATGCTGCCATCATACCCGGCAGAAACAATCCGGTAATCGCTTCCATACCTAAACATCTTTACAGCATATACATCATCTGAATGCTCTTCCCAACTGGTTGCTAAACTAAAAATACCAGCAGTGTTTTTCCAGACTTTCACGCTGTTGTCACAGGCGCAGGAAACAAGATATTTGCCATCATCACTGAATGACAGATCATTGAGGGTATTTGTGTGGGATTGCAATAATTGAATGAGTTTCCCGGATTGAAATTCATAGATCCGAATATTGGAATATTCCGAATTAGAGTAGGGAAAACTGCCTCCGGCAGCCAGAAATTTATCATCTGGAGAGAGAGCAATGGCATATACAGCACCTTCATAACTATTGATTTCACCGAGTATTTTTCTTTCTTCAATAATTTCGGTAGTCTGCCAGTTCCTGATAACATTCCAGACTCGAATGGTTTTATCATCACTGGCAGAAATGATCTTTGTACCGTCACTACTAACAATCAGGTCTCTGATCATTGCTTTATGTCCACCAGTATCGACCTGCAGAATAGCTTCCGAAGCTGCCAGCAGAATCCCGCCTATAATAATTAAAAAGATCACGATGAATATAATTTTCATTTTTTTTACCTCTTTCTGAGAAAAATATGCCTGCAACAAATCCTCCTGATAAGGACTACTTTGTCAATCAATTCTCCCAATTAGAGCTCTTTGGTTTATCATTCACCTTTTCCTTTCGCCAGTCGGGTTAATAATAATTTTGACAGGATTGTAAGGTTGAGAAATATGTACTTGATTGAGATGACAAAATATTCTAAGGGAGAAAGATGATAGGTACATTGTTACAGATTGCAGGGTCGCTGGGAATGTTTCTTTATGGTATGCGTATCATGTCAGACGGGATTCAGAAAGCAGCGGGTGACCGCTTACAATCAATCTTAAATTATATCACAAGCAACCGGTTTTCAGCGGTGTTTACCGGATTTTTAATTACAGCCATGATCCAGTCTTCATCAGCAACCACTGTGATGGTCGTCAGTTTTGCCAATGCTGCTCTCTTAACTTTGAGCCAGTCAATTGGTGTGATCATGGGTGCTAATATCGGCACAACGGTCACTACCTGGATTGTTTCTCTGTTTGGTTTTAAATTTAAAATTGCTGCTCTGGCTTTACCAGTGATCGGGATAGGATTTCCTTTCTACCTGAGCCGCAGCAAAAAGAAACGTGATTATGGCGAAATTCTGGTTGGTTTTGGCTTGCTGTTTCTGGGTTTGAATTTTCTCAAGAACTCAGTACCAAACATTCAGGATAACCCTCAAATACTGGAATTTTTGAATAATTACACCGGATTGGGTTTTTGGTCTTTTGCCATTTTTGTAATGGTGGGAACCGTATTGACCATGGTAGTGCAATCGTCTTCAGCTGCAATGGCAGTGACTGTTACAATGGCATTTATGGGATGGATAAATTATCCGACCGCCTGCGCTATTGTGCTGGGTGAGAATATCGGAACAACTATTACTGCCAATCTGGCAGCAGTAGGTACATCAGTGAATGCCAAACGTGCAGCCAGGGCACATTTCCTCTTCAACCTTTTCGGGGTGCTGTGGATAACTATAATCTTCCAGCAGTTCCTGACTCTGGTAGATTGGGTAAATCCGCTCTGGGATCGTAATAATATGCACGACCTGCCATTAAAGCTATCTCTATTTCACACGCTTTTCAATCTGGCAAATACTTTTATATGCTTACCATTTATTTCCATACTGGCAAAGATCGTTACTAAATGGCTGCCGGATAAGGGTGAAGCAAAGCTTCTACCTTATAAACTGCAATACATCTCAACGGGAATTCAGGATACTGCTCAGATAAATCTCTTAAAAGCCAAGCGGGAAATAGAGGCAATGACAGTTATTACTGAAAAGATGTTCAATATTTTTCTGGATTTGTATCAGAATCCGCAAAAGAAACTGGGTAATCTGATAGAAGAAATGAGCAATATGGAAGAGCTTACTGACCAGATGCAGGAGCAGATCACTTATTATCTGGTGGAATGTACCAAAGATGATCTGGCAGAAAATTCGCTGATGAATGTGAATGCCATGCTGCGTATTATCAACGAACTGGAAAATATCGGTGACAGCTGCATGAAACTTACATATCTCTTGCAAAGACGCTATGACCGCAAAATAGAGCTGCACCCTAATGCAGATGAAGAAATTCTGGATTTCAGTAAAATGGTTATCGAATTTATGGCATTAAATAAAGAACAGATGAATCGCCACATGGAACAGCGGGTACTGGAACTTGCCTTTAAACTGGAGAAGAAGATCAATAGCAGTCGTGACGAATTGAAAAAAGCATCACAGAAAAGATTGCAAGCTGGTGGTGAAGTTCAAGGAGAATTATTATATATGGACCTTCTCAAGCATTTTGAGCATATTGGAGATAATTCTTTGAACATTTCTCAAGCACTTAGAAAGATAAGTAAATAAATCATTTATCAGGGAGAGTTTATGAAAAATATTGTTTTGATTTTTTTGTTGATGATCGTGATTATAATTCCACTGCAGGCAAGACGAAATATTATGATGACAGGCTACTGGGCACCTACCAGCGAGATGATCTACAGATTCAGTGATGACCCTGAACTTAATCCGGATGGCTGGATTGGTGAGAACTGGGAAGACTGTGGTTATGATGTGTATGCTTTTTTCCCGGCATTTAATCGCGAGACTCGTGAATTTGAGGTAGATTATCAGGCAACCTGGGAAGATTTCTGGGCAACTGTGGATATCTATAACCCTATCGCTATTATCAGTTATGGCGCCGGTGCAGGTCCCTGGGAAATAGAATATAATGCCAGAAATTTGTCATCCTGGATGAATGATTATGAATATCCCTATCAACCTGAACCCAATCCTCCGGATAGTACAGTCCCGGTTAATTATGTGCGACATGCCACTCTGCCGGTTGCCGAAATTGAAGCAGCGGTTGATGAGCAAAATCCGCAAAATGCCTGGGTGGACTGGAATGGAAATCCGGGAACATTTCTTTGTGCCTATATGGCATATTTGGGAATGTGGTATCAGGATATGCACAGCAGTCCCGAAGATGAATATCCCTGCCTGGCTGCCGGATTCATACACGTATCTGCTAATGTCAACCTGGGATATGCCACTGATGCAGCAGAAATAACACTGCGAACCGTGATAGAATATCTGCATAACTTTGTTGATCTGGAAGGAACTGTGTATGCTGATGGTGCTAATCCTGCCGGAACTCAGATAACTTTGATCAGTGCAGATCAGATAGAATATAATGTAACAGCGGATGAGAACGGTGAATTCACCATAGAATTACTGCCTGCGGGTTTATATAGCGTAACAGCGTATCTGGATAGATATTACTTTTATGAAGGAGAGGCGAATATTGATGCAGAAAATAATCTGCTTGATATTGTGCTGCAGGAATATGAGACTAATGAGCCGCTCACCTGGTGTGCAGAACCTTTGCTACTGGTAAATTCTGCTCCTAATATGACTATCCTGATTGCCGGAGTGTATGATTCTGATGATCTGGCGCCCTATGTAAATTGTCAACTGAGAGAATTGAATTTTACCTGCGGTGTGGACAGTACGGAAGCAGACATCCAATTAATCTTATATCAGGGAACTCCTGAAGGTGAAGAACCAATGGAGATTCTTGAAGAAGAAAACCTGGCTGGTTATAGTGCCGGAGATCATATCTCATATTGGCTGGAAGATGAAAATCTGCTAACTGACGAAACCTGGGAGCAGGGGCTTACTCTGGCTTACCAGATAACTACTTCTTCCGGCAATATTGGCTGGATGGATGAAGGTCCCGCTATATCAGGTAAAGGTAATATGATCAAAGTATCTGGTCAATGGATGGAAGCCCCTGACATGCTGGGAGTTGATGGTAACTGGGATATCAGTCTAGGATTTTATGGTGACATGGTAAGTGAAATTGATGATAATATGATCAGTGTAAATTATAATCTGGTTAATTATCCCAATCCTTTTAATCCTGAAACCTATATCAGTTATTATGCCCCGGATAATCTGAATGCTGAATTAGCAATTTATAATATCAGGGGTGAACTGGTGCGTAAGGTGGATATGAGCCGCAGCAATGACGGCAGATTCTCTTATTGCTGGAAGGGGGATAATCAAACTGGTAACCCGGTGGCTACTGGAGTATATCTGGCTCGAGTAAAAAGTGAAAAACAGTATGAGCAGCGAAAAATGCTGCTGATCAAATAAAACTGATTGCCGGACGATGCAAAAGTCCGGCATTTTTTATTTACCTTTATCTTCTGTTGATCTTTCCATCCTGTTGTGAATCTCTTCTCTGATTTCCTGTTTCGATTTGCGGCTGCGCCTGGCACTGCGACTGTCGATAAATATGGCAATCACTATAAAACCAACCAGAATAACAGCTAAGGCAATGTCAATATAAGTAATACCTGTTTCCATTAAATCCTCACCATTTAATGTTTAAAAAAACTATTCCTATTAATAGCATCAAGTAGGCAAAAATAGCTTTGCCGCTGAATTTGCGTTTCCAGATACCTGCATCAGTAACCACTGCCAAGAGCACCACCCCCGAAGCAAGAAGCGGATAAGCAATGGAAGCTGGAATGGAAGTCAAACTATTCATAAAGAATTTTGTTGTCAACTGATTAGGTATTCCCAGCATTAATCCCAGCAGAATTGACTTCAAATTGAAGCTTCTTTTCTTGACGAATATCAGCAGCAAAGTAAAAAATAATGCCGAAGTGAAGAGGATTGCCAAATACAGCGAGGGGTCAGATAATCCTTTCTCATCGTATATCTTCATAAAGGAATCTGTAATACCTGTAACAGTAAATAGCAGAAGCACCAAAGGCAGGCTGCGGATATGTCCGGTGAAGCTCAGACGTACAAAAGCCGCTATGATCAGAGCAATAGCCAGATATTTCACATAAAAGAGTGATTCTGAAAATATCAGGATGGAAAGCAGCGTGGGGATGATCAAAGATACCCGCATGATACCTACTGAAATAGATTGCCCATTCTTGATGATATTCTTCTGATAGATTAAGAAATTCACTAAAAATAACAGCCCGGCGGCTATGCCCAGTCCATACTCCAGCCCTCCAGCCTTAATAACCGGAACCTGATTTGTGCTCCAGCTGAACAGTGAAGCGGTCAGGTAGTTCCCCGCAAATATGTAATAAATATCTATCTGCTTATCCCGGTTATACCAGGTGAGCAGGTTAGCTATTGACACTGAACATAATATCGATAATAATAAAAATCCCATAATTTCCTCCAGGTCAGAAAATATTTCCCTCCTAATCAGGGAAGTTAATTATCCTAAGGTGTGACACCTTATAGATACCTGAGGGGTGGGAGTGGGGATTGTGAACGCAGTGAACAGTGTGAACATTGTTTACTTTGTATACTGCGTTTACTTTTAAAGAGGCAGGCGGCAGAGAAAAGGATTGACTGGAAAGGGAAGTAAGTTAGAATCTGTATAAGGAAAAAAATGGGGGAATTTATGAAGAAGTTTTTAATTATATTATTACTTAGCATAGTTACATGTTTAGCAGCAGTTCCAGTGGAAGAGGCTGTAGCAATCGAATGCGGTCAGAACTGGTATCTGGAACGAATGGGTAATCTGGAGGATGCTACCGGAGTGACAGCAATCCAGGAAGCGAACACAACCGTACTTTATGCCATAAATCTGGAAACTGGTTTTGTACTGCTGGCAGCGGATGATCTGGCAATACCGGTATTTGGTTACAGCAGCGCGGGTTTATATGATCCGGATAATCTGCCACCTCAGTTAGAAGAACTGCTAAACTGGCAGAAGCAGGAAATCTGGGCCGGAATAAATGCCGGAGAAACAGCAGATGCAGAAACTGTGGCGTTATGGGATCATCTAAGAGCGGATGAATTTGTGGCATATCGTGATTTACGTGATGTGACTCCACTTTTGAGCACAACCTGGAATCAGGGACAATATTATAATGCTCTTTGCCCGGCAGATAATGATGGGCCAGGTGGTCACGTGTGGGCAGGCTGCGTGGCAACTGCCATGGCACAGGTGATGAAATACTGGGGATATCCCCAGACTGGAGCAGGATCACATAGCTATTATGATGATAGCTATGGGCTTCAATCAGCAAATTTTGGTGCGACCACTTATAACTTGGATTCGATGCCAAATAATGTGAGCAGTCCTAATACAGCAGTTGCTACTTTATTTTATCATCTGGGAGTATCCGTAGATATGGATTATAGTGTAGAAGGTTCAGGAGCATACAGCGGTGATGCCCTGGATGCATTAGTAGATTATTTTCAATATGATAGTGGTGCTCAATTGCTTTGGAGAAATAATTATCCTACTACTACCTGGGATACAATGCTGCGTACCGAGCTTGATAATGGTCGTCCCCTTTATTATCGGGGGCAGAATGCAACCAGTGGTCACGCTTTCAATATTGATGGCTACCAGGGCACGAGTTATTTTCATTTGAATTGGGGCTGGAGCGGGAGTTATAATGGTTATTTCTACTTGAGTGATATGACTCCGGGCAGCCATAATTATAATAGTGAGCAGGCAGCGATCTTCTATCTTGAGCCAGGATTGCAGCCGGAAATAACTGTAACATCTCCAGATGGTGGAGAGAGTTTTGCTCAGGGTGAAACTGTGAGTATCACCTGGGATTCGCAGGACATCAGTAATAATGTAGGTATCATGCTTTATGATGGCACTTCTCTGGAACTGGTTATCAGCAGCATGACATCTAATGATGGCAGTTTTAACTGGACGGTGCCGGAAAATCAGGCAGCCGGCAGCAATTATCGCGTCAAGGTGATGGATTATGTGAATAATAATATCTATGACTATAGTGACAGTTATTTCAGTATTTATGATCCAATTCCTGAAGAGCTGGAGAATGTGGTTATCACGGTAAGTGATTCAGAAGTGAATGCTGGTGATGAATTCAGCATCAATGTAACCACCTCGGAGCTGTTATCAGACTGGGGTTTGATCTCTTATCAGTTTACACTGCAGTATGATGCTTCCATAATGAGCTTTACCAGCTATTCCATGGGTGATTTTATGGGTAATATTCTGGCATATGAAAGTATTCCGGGAGAGATTACAGTAGCTTATGCGAATGCCATGTCCATCAGTGGAGCAGGTAATCTGGTGAATCTGGAATTTATGGCAGATGCAGTGGGCAGTGCTGCTTTGAATATAACAAATTTCAGATACAATACTTATGATATTGTTAACATAATACCTGGCGCTGTGGCCATCTTAGAATATGATCCTTTTGCAGAAGTGACTATCACGGTTGGTTCTGCTAATACAGCTATTGGTGGCGTGGTTCAGATTCCTTTGAGTACTACAGAATTAACTGCCGGTCTGGGAGCAGTATCCTTCCAGTTCAATCTTGCATTTGATAATAGTCTGCTTACCTTTGACGGTTTCAATCTGGGAGAAGTTCCTAATCAGGGAAACCTGATAGCTAATGAATCTTCACCGGGTGTAATCTCTGTAGCTTATGCAAACACGCAGCCGATTACTGGTGCAGGCAATCTCTGTTATCTTTCTTTTGCAGCCGATGCAGCCGGAACAAGTGATCTGCTGCTATCCCAATTCAAGTATAATTCCACCTACCTCAGCAATCTGGTGGATGGCAGTATTATGGTTTCGGCTGTGCAATATCCAGACTGGACAATTAATGCTCCCGATTATGAATATAGTGGAACGGTCTGGAGCATTGTGCTTCTGGATGACGTGGAAGTGGATATTACCAGTGGCATGCTGGGCTGTTTCGTAGGTGACGAATGTCGTGGAGTAGCCAGTCTCTCTGATGGCTCTATTATAGATTACAATGATATCTTTGGTCATATAATATTCCTGCCTATGATGTACAGCAATGTAACTTCCGGTGAAACAATGGATTTCCTTTATTTTGATGTTGAAACTGAGGGGGTCTATCAAGTAGCGGAATCAATTGACTTTGTAGCTGACATGGTATTGGCAAATGGTTATGAACCCTTTGTTTTTCATGCTTCCACAGTTTCGACTATCGATATCAGCAAAGCTATGGTTCCCGGCTGGAACTGGTTTTCGCTTAATGTAACCGGTGAAGACATGACTACAAACAGTGTGCTGGCTTCTATTGGGGCAAATGCTTCTAATATCAAAAGCCAGACCCAGAGTGCCATGTATTATCCCGGTCCTGGCTGGCTGGGTTCATTAAACACAATTAATAATAATACTTTTTATAAATTAGGTGTAAATAATTCTGCTACTCTGGAATATACCGGTGTGCCGGTTGAAATTTCTGAGATAACTTATGATCTCACCTCGGGCTGGAACTGGATATCTTATGCCCCGCAGGCGCCGGAAAACATTAATTATGCTTTAGGTTCACTGGATGAGGGCTCCAATATTAAGAGTCAAACCCAGAGTGCGATGTATTATGCCGGACCTGGCTGGCTGGGAAGTTTGACAACTTTGCAGTCTTTGAGCGGTTATATGCTGAAGATGAATGCTCCAGAGCAATTAGTTTATCCTGAACCTCTGGTAGTTGCTTCACAAACAAGCGAGAATATTCCAGTTAATGATTTGGTAAACAGCAATATTACACGTGGAATACCTGACTGGACGATCAATCCTCCCGATTTTGAATTTAGTCTTTCCATGTGGGGTATCGTAATATTAGATGGTATTGAAGTTGATGTTACAACCGGTATGCTGGGCTGTTTTGTAGATGGTGAATGTCGGGGAATAGCCCGGGCAGATAATAATTCAGTTCAGTATATGGAGTACTTTGATCATGTTCTTTTCTTACCGGAGGTTTACAGCAATGAAACCAGTGGCGAAATTATAACTTTCCTCTATTACAATGCTGAGACCGATGAAGTGTATGAGGTGGCAGAGACTGCTGAATTCGTAGTTGATGTGACTATTGGAGATGGCTATGATCCATTTGTATTTACCGCAAATACCAATTCCAGTGGTGAAGATGAAATCGCTAAAACGCAGATCACCAGTTGCTACCCAAATCCTTTTAACCCGGAAGTAACCATTTCTTTCTACCTGCAGACGGCGGGTATAGCCAACCTGAGCATTTACAACCTGAGAGGGCAGAGAGTGGTTACATTATATAATGGCATACTGGCAGAAGGTAATCATTCCTATATCTGGGACGGCAGGGATGATAAGGGCATAGAGCAGGCAAATGGCGTATATTTCTATCGTCTGCAATCTGCTGGAGAGTATCATTCTGGCAAGATGTTGATGCTGAAATAATCTGAGGTTAGATACACGAGAATAATATTACTTAAGGCAGGCATTTATGTCTGCCTTTTTTTTTACCACAGAGGCACAGAGAACGCAGAGGAAAATGTAATGTTTTTTTGGGCCGTGAACTGTGAATAGTGAACAGTGAATTGAAATGTAAGATTTATTTAGCTGCGAACAAACCTAACAAACGCGAACTAATGTAATGTAAGATTTATTTAACCGCTGAAGGCGCGGAAAACGCTGAAGAATGTAATGTAAGAGAATTTTACCACAGAGGCACAGAGAACGCAGAGGAAAAATGTAATGTGAAAAAAAAGAGATAGATTATTTTACATGGCTGGAGGTGAACATTG
>JAIPGP010000070.1 GCA_021735645.1 Candidatus Cloacimonadota bacterium | reverse complement strand
CACCCTGAGCTGATCGAACATGCTCATAAGGCTGCCGTGAATACATAAACCGTTCCCGTATACTGCTCCGATAAATGATCCCCTGCTCGGTTTTACCTACCATATACTGCACCCACACCGGAGGAATTATCCCACGCCGATATACTTTCTTTTTGCCAAAATAAGGCATTTGCCAGGCTAATATTTCCGCTAAATGTTCATGGAACCAGTTATTATAAACCTCTTCCAGATCACTCTCAGCAGCAATTACGATCACTTGCCGCTGACTATATAGCCTGCCATCTTTATAGCATTTGATCAGATATTCTTCCCCTTCATCAAAGGCAATATTCAGCTTAGTCCGCGGTGCCAGATGCAGGCTTATCCGGTTGCCATCCAGTTCAATCCCATATTCCCCGGCAAACCGCAGCTTAAAGAAGGTATTGCAGCTAAAACTATAAGTCCCGGCATAAACAAAATAGGGAGTGAAATAATAGATCTTCTGCAATATATCTTTGTACCCCTTTTTACGCGGATTGGATATCCCGGCAGCAGCACGCACCACCTGGGTAGTACGCCTGCTAAGCACAGTTGGTGCATATTGAGGCTTATATACATAATCATAAACCCAGGGCTGCCCATTCCGCTTACGCCGATAAACCTTATCCCCAAACCGCCCATGGATCTCAAAAAATGTTTCAATAAATCTGGCATAATTCCCATCTTCTCTTACAGGCATAATTCCTCCGACTGCACGACTTCACGACTGCACGACTTCAAGACTACATGAAAACACGACTACACGACTTCAAGACTGCTGGACTACAAGACTACAACACTACAAGACTAAAAGCCGGGTAACTGCAAGGCTGCGTATCCAGAGCATCCTGCTCTGGGATTACATTACATTCTAATCCATAATCCCGTCTCACGATTCACGATTCACGACTACTGGACTTCACGACTGCACGACTTCAAGACTACTGGACTTCACGACTACAAGACTACACGACTCCACGACTGCTGGACTGCTGGACTGCACGACTACACGACTTCACGACTTTACGACTGCATGACTACAAAACTACAAGACTTCAGGACTTCAGGACTTCAGGACTACAAGACTACACGACTGCACGACTACAAGACTACACGACTGCACGACTGCTGGACTGCACGACTACAAGACTACAAGACTACTGGACTGCAAGACTACTGGACTGCAAGACTTTACGACAACACGACTCCACGACTTTACGACTGCACGACTACAAAACTACGTGTCCTCGTTCCCTCGTGCTTTCGCGTTTTCAAGTTTTCATGTCCTCGTTCCCTCGTGCTTTCGCGTTTTCAAGTTTTCGTGTCCTCGTTCCCTCGTGCTTTCGCTTTTTCAAGTTTTCAAGTTTTCATGTCCTCGTTCCCATCACTCATCACTCATTACTCATCACTAATAAAACGTCAAGTAATATATTTCCCAACACTTTAACCTGTCCCTTTATGTCATCTTATGTCCACTTATATACCCTTATGTCCTGCTATTTTTTTTCAGATGGCAGCCAAAAGTTCCGAGTCTCGAGTAACATTCAATTTTCCATTTTCAATTTATATATCCATCCCTCTACGAGCAACAAAGGAGCAACAAAGGGGCAACATGTAGGCAGGGCAATGATGATCGGCATAACACTATGATGTCATCCCGTGCGGCTTCACCTTGCTCGCTTATTGCCCCTATGCTGCCCCAATACTGCTTTATGTAGCTTAATACATCCCTGTTTAAGCATAATATAATCAATCAAGGATGATAGATCTACAACACCTCCCGGATGGCTGGAAGCCTCCGGGATGGTGGATCTGATTAGCCACTTGAATTTTAATTAGGCACCTCATCAAGGTCACTAAATAAATATATTATTAGTTAAATATGATTGAGTGTAATGCTCTAAACACTAATATTAATCGTGTATTTCATATAATTCTCTTATTTGAATAATCTGATGAGATAGAACCATTAGTCCGCAGATATAGAGCCACCCTACCGAAATATAGAGCCCCTAAATCCGTTTCTCGGTGCCATTTTGCCAATAGCTCCTATCTCTGATCATTGATTTATAATGTTAAATGGTGTAAATAAGCTTATGGAGGCTGATTCAGTTATATGGAATAGCTATGGGGTGCGGTGGCGGCTGCTCCGTTCCGACTACGTCTCCACTCCGCAGCCGCCACCGTAATATTTGTCTCTACCTACAAAAAATTCGTCCTAAATGAAGTGTAAATATATATAATATAATACTTAACCTGTCATTGGTTCTCAAAATCGGATAAGGTGGCTCTATTTTTCGGAGAGGTGGCTCACTTCGAGGGGAACATATGGCTCAAACGCTTCGGAATATCCAGGTATCAATATAATTAGTAAAAAGGTGGGAAAGTATAATGCATAATTTCAAAATAAAGTACATTGATGAATTCTCTGCCAGCCAGAAGCAGGTAATTGAGGAAGTAGTAGAGCAGGAAATGGAGCTGCTTTTAGGGTATTATCAGGAGCGGGAAATATTTCTGGAGTTCTTATTTGGAGTACATTAACCGTGTTAATGTGTCGATCCGTCAGGTGAGATAATACGAAGATGCGAAGATGCGAAGATGGGAAGGGGAGAAGAGGTGAAGAGGTGAAGAAAATGTAATGTAAGATTTTTCACCACAGAGGCACAGAGGGAAGAATAATTGAAAATTGAAAATGTAAAATGTAAAATTAATGTAATGAAATGTAATGTAATCCCAGAGCAGGATGCACTGGATACGCACCCCCACAGCTCTCAGTTTATCCCTCTATTCAGTCATTCAGTCTCGAAGTCTCACAGTCTCGAAGTCTAGAAGTCGTGCAGTCTTGAAGTCACCTCTTCATTTCTTCGACCTTCTATTTGTCTATTCTTCTTTCTCTCAATCAATCTAACCCAGAGCAGGATGCACTGGATACGCACCCCCACAACTCTCAGTCTCTCCCTCATTCTCTCAATCCCTCAATCCCTCAATCCCTCAATCCCTCAATCCCTCAATCCCTCAATCCCTCAATCCCTCAATCCCTCAATCCCTCAATCCCTCAATCCCTCATTCCCTCAATCAGTCTTTCAGTCTCGAAGTCTTGTATTTCTTAATTATGTTAATAAGAGATTCTCGATCAGGTTAATACCGGTCATTACTCCGAAGAATATTGCGATTGAAATTAAGGATTTTATGAAATCTATCCTGTAAAATATGGTCATGACCAATATAAAAACTATTGAACTGACAATGGGTGGAAAAATAGTTAAATGATAACTAATAAATGCTGAGGCAATTGCTATTAATAAAAAAGTTAAAGCTAATGAGCGAAAATTTGGAGTTTCTTGTTCACCAACCACGTAGTACATAACAATCCATAAGATGGCAGGCTCTAATAAAATAATCAATAGATACATAATCCCTCCTTGCAAGGGTAATAAATGTAAATTGTTTTAATTATGTCAATGAAATATTCATTTATTCACGCGGGATATTTGGAGTACATTAACCGTGCTTTGGAGTATATTAACCGTGTTAATGTGTCGATCCGGCAGGTGAGATAATGCGAGGGTTGGAAGGTTGGAAGGTTAGAAGGTTAGAAGGTTGGAAGGTTGGAAGGTTGGAAGGTTGGAAGGTTCGAAGGTTGGAGGGTTGGAAGGTTAGAAGGTTGGAAGGTTAGAAGGTTGGAGGGTTGGAAGGTTTTTTTTTAAGTGAAAGTGGAGTTTGATTTTGAGCACGTTACTCATTATATAATTGAATAGCTTTAATGCAAAGAAGGCCAATCCGGATTCTGGATTGACCTTCTTTTATTAAACTCAGGTTTTAGTTATTAGACCTTTACATCTTCTTCTGTGATGATAATCTTATCTGTTTCTATTTCAGCGTAGTAGCCGTCTTCCACTTTAGTGAGTTTGAAGCCACGGGCGCGGAACATGTGCAGCATAATATGATTAACCGCTAAGATACTGGCATAAACCTTTTTTATGCCATGCTCTTTGGCAATGGTAAGGATGTAGTCAGTGATTTTGTTGCCTAAGCCCTGACTATGCCAGGGATCAGCTATTACAATAGCATATTCAGCAGTTTCATTGTATTGGTCAGCAATCAGACGTGCTACCCCCGCCATTTTGGGGCGACCTTCATCAGTAACCTGAGCGATGATGGCAATTTCACGATCATAGTCAATCTGGGTATATCTGATGAGCTGCTCATGTGAGATGTCTTTGATGAGCTGGAAGAAGCGGAATCTCTGGGTTCTTTCCGAGAAATTGGAGAACATTTCTTTTTCCATAAATTCGTCTTCCGGTTTAATAGGTCGCATGATAACTTCCAAACCACTATCCAGCACTATCGGTTTGATATAATGAGATGGATATGGTGAGATCACTAGATGCTTATACGGATTTTTAGGGTCTATAACAGTGTTCTTGTCCAGAATAACTTTAGCATCAAGTACAATACCGCCTCTTTCATCCACGCCAAAGGGATTGATATCAACTTCACTGATCTGGGGAAAATCCATCAGAAGATAGGAGAATTTGTAAAGCAGGAACTGAATAGCGGAGATATCAGCCCCGGGCATGCCACGATAACCTTTAATGAGTTTATAGATTTTGGTATCTTCTATCAAACGCATGGCAAGTGCCATATTCAAAGGAGGTAAGCCTACGGTAGTATCTTTAAAAATCTCCACTGCAACACCACCCATACCAAAGACGATAGTAGGTCCAAATATCGGGTCTTTCTTGCAGCCTATGATGAGCTCATACTTTCTCTTGGACATCTGCTCGACAAAGATACCTCTGATATCAGCCTCAGGTTTTTTGATATTAACAGAGTCCATGATCTTTTTATAAGAAGCCTTTGCCTCTTCTTTATTCATGATATTAAGGATCACACCACCCACATCAGTTTTATGCAGAATATCAGGTGAGGCAATTTTCATAACCAGCGGATAGCCAATATTTTCAGAAATCTCCACTGCTTCTTCTTCAGTAGTTGCCAGTCCGTTTTTAACTACAGCTATCTGATAATTATGAAGAAGCTGTTTTGCTTCATATTCTGTCATCACTGTTCTATTATCAGCCAGGACGTCATTAATAAGCTGGCGGCTTTCTTTCACCTTGGGCTCAAAATGTCGGGGAATGCCGGCTGGGGTTTCATACAGTGATTCCAGGTTTCTGGTGTAATCACTCATAAACATAAAACTTTTAATGGCATCTTCGGGAATGTCATATACTGGAATATTATTACTTTCCAGAATTTCTCTACCTTCTTTCACGTCATCAGCTCCCATCCAGGAAGCCATCAGTGTTTTATTGTATTTTACAGCTATTTTTGACACCATCCGGGCAGTTTCTGCCGGGTCTGTCATGGATTGCGGAGTGAGAATTACCAGAACACCATCCACATTACTATCTTTCAAACATGCTTCCACAGCTACCTGATAATCCACAGGTCGAGCATCTCCGATCACATCTACCGGATTAGCTTTACTCCAGTTAGGTGAAAGTTTGCTATTCAATTCTGCCATGGTTTCATCACTCAAATTTGCTAAAAGTCCACCTTTGTCTATCAAGGTATCAGTAGCAATCACGCCAGGTCCACCGGCATTTGTGACAATAGCAATCCTCTTGCCGGCAGGTTTTTCCTGCATTGACAGTGAGAGAGCGATGTGGAATAATTCATCAATAGTATCTACTCTTATCACCCCTGCCCGTTTGAAGGCAGCATCAAAAACGAAATCGTTACCTGCCAGACTACCGGTATGTGACATGGCAGCTTTTGCACCTTCCGAGCTTTTGCCTGCTTTCAGCACAATGATCGGTTTATTGCGTGAGAAAGCCCGGGCAGCACTCAGAAAACTTCGGGCATCAGTGAGAGACTCCATATAGATCACAATACTGGTAGTTTGGGGATCACTGCCAAAATAATCTATCAGATCATGAAAACTTACATCTAAGGCTGAGCCGATAGACACAAAGTGACTGAATCCCACATTCTGCTTAACAGACCAGTCCAGGATAGCAGTACATAAGGCACCACTTTGCGAGATAAGAGCAATTTTTCCGGGCAATGCCATGCGGTTTGCAAAGCTGGCATTAAGTTTTATAGAGGGTTTGATAAAGCCCAGACAGTTAGGACCTATCATTCTCATATTATATTTCTTAATTGTTGCAGATATCCGGCTTAATAATCTTTTGCCTTCTTCACCGGGGATTTCAGAAAATCCTGCTGAGATGAGCACGATCCCGGATACTCCATTCATTCCACAATCTTCTACAATATCCGGTACAAACTGGGCACCTATGGCAATTACCGCCAGGTCAACCTGATCAGGCACCTCAGTCAGTGTTTTATAGGTTTTCACACCTAAAATATTAGTGCGTTTGGGATTGATTGGGTACACAATACCATCAAAACCAGAGCCGATGATGTTTTTCATCAACGAATTGCCCACAGTTCCTTCTTTAGCAGAGGCACCAATGATAGCAATAACTTTCGGGTTAAATAACTTGCTTAACTTTTTCGTAGTCATTTTATCTCCTTATTATCTTTTTTTAAATTGATTTCCAGTATTTGCGCAGAAGCTGAATTGCCAGGCTCTTTCGGCCTTCATATTCATAATATACCTGTATCATGGAGTCTGTCTCCGGCTCTTTATAGCGTAATTCCTGATTGTTTATACCGTCAATGAAGTTAAAAAGACAGTCTGAGAATACTCTGATATTATATCCGCCTTCCAGGGAAGCAAACACATTAGCAAAGTTGGCAGACATTATTTTTCCGATCTTGTGGTAGGTATTAGCACTAATTCGCAAGTCTGTAAGCATATCATACTGATGAGAATCGAAACCGGCAGAAAGAGCAACAACATCGGGAGCAAATTCTATGGCTATCGGCAGGAAAGTTTCAATGGCATCCATAAATATTTCATCACCACTATTAATCGGTAAAGGTACATTGACCGTGTATCCTCTGCCTTCTCCTTCGCCTATCTCATCTGCGTCACCACCCCCAGGGAATCCTGGAAACTGGTGGATAGACCAGAACATTACCTGATTTGAATTATAAAAGAAATCGCAGGTTCCATCGCCAAAGTGACCATCAAAATCAAAGATCAAGACCTTTTTACCCTCATTCACCAGATTCTGGACGGCAATGGCAATATTATTAAAAAGACAGAATCCGCTGGACCGGTCGGGATGAGCATGATGTCCCGGAGGACGACTGAGAGCGAAGCCACCGGATTGTGATGCCATGATAGTGGCTCCCACGGCATAAGTAGCAGCTCTAAAGCTTTCCGGAGAAACTATTGTGTCTTCATCAAGGTAACCGCCTTTCTGACAGGCTTGCCTGATATACTCGATATATTCGGGAGTGTGTACCAGTTGCAGATATTTTTCACCATTAATTATTTCCTGCTCCGGCAGATCAGCTAAGCTGCTGAGCCTTTTTTTATTTTCCGGGAACATGCCTGTATCGTGTTCCAAAAATACGGGATTATAAATTAAATGCAAAATCTACTCCTATTATTTGATGGTTTTTTAATTATAGCTCAAGTATTTGTTCACTTGCCTGCCTGGCTTCAATATACATATTACAGCCTCCAGCATTTTATTATTACGCTTTTTTCATACCTGGCAAAAATGACTCTTATCCCTTTAGAAAACAGCCGTTTTTAAAGCCTGGAATGGTTAACTTTATGACCAATCACTTCATGTCAAGTAAATTTGAACGAGGTACTTCTTAAAAACAGATCATAACGACATACTTTAATCATAACTCAAGGATATTAAATGACTTAAAATGATATATAACGCTTTCTCTATAAATTATTCTTGAACAATAGTTATATTTTCCTCTCCTGTAAATGCTATCTGCAATCTCACAATTTACAGCTAATCATATTCCAGGCGGGTAATTTCATCTGTCATGGTAGTTTTGATGATTTCCTGCCATTCCGGGGAGTTCCAGCAGGACATTTTTGAGTGCATATTCAGGTATTTCTGCGGAATGGGGTGCGTGCCAAATACCACTTTAACATTAAAGCGTTTTTCGAGGAAATCTTTGAACGTGGTGATATAGGGGCAGGGTGGATAGCCTACCACCATCCCGGTAGCCAGATGTATCACTTCTGCGCCATTGGCGATCATTTCATTGGCAGCATATTCTATGTTTCCACCGGGGCAGCCATCACAAGTTGTATAGCCCACCAGTTCAGGAGCTGTTTCATAAATGCTAAAAGCGCCCTGACGGTTTTTTAGAGCTTTCAGGCATTTACCTCCGGCGCATCTCCGGTATCTGTCACAGATAATTATCCCGATTCTAGTAGAGGTATTCATATAATTCTATTCTTCTTTTTTAAAAGGCTTCTATAAAATTTCACAATAAATAATATCAGACTGAAATAACTGAAAAGAACCAGTATTACACCTGGAATAATCAAGGCATTCTGTTTCAGATCAAGAAATATCCTCCCTGTGTTACTGTGAAAATAATAGTTCAGCATGTTTATGGAACGCAAAATAAAGGCGACTATTGTACCGGCAAAAGCCAGCAAAGCAGCGTTGCATAAACCGGCTTGGGATTTTTTGCATAAATGCTGTGATAAATACAAGAAGAAAATCACTATAATGAAGCCTACTATCCAGATGATCATATTTACCAGGTATCTACCTGTCAGGGAATGATCCAGTGAAATTCCCATCAAGCTGGATAAGCCGTTCAGAGTATTAACGATCAATAGTGTCAAGGTCCCCATAAATGTGAGAACAGTAATATTCATCAGGGTGATCTCATCATCGGGTATATAATCTTTGAGTAGAAATACAAAGAATAGAACAATAGCAATATGGGCGAAGAAATTGATGATCAACTCAATTTTCAGCCAGGTGAAATTATAATTTATTTCAGGGAAGAAAGTTCCAATCAACCGCATGACAAAAAAATAACTGAACCCAATCAGAGCCAATAAAGTCATCTTCTTTAAATACATTTATACCCCTTGATACAGATTTCCATTTTTATATGATTCCAATTCAAAATCACATTAATATCCTGAATAACATCTACTTTAGTGTCAAGTAAAAGTTCCTATTACTCTAAAAATCTTGCCACAGCCAAAGAAAAGCAGCGGGAAAACGCTTTGCCCAGGCAGTCTCATTATGTCCATCGCCCTCAGATATGATTAATCTGATATTTTTTTCGTCTAACCCAGACTTGAGCAGGAATTCATACATTTGTCTGGCATCATTCAGGTAGGCATCGCGTTGCTGAAGATTGTCACCTTCCTGAGTACCCACGTCAATATATACTCTGCTGCTTTTTAGAAGTGGATATTTTGTCAGATATGCCAGCATTTCTTCTCTGGAAAACCAGAAAGCGGGTGAAAAAATGCCCAGCCTGGAAAATAGCTGCGGATACCTGGCTCCAGCATAGAGCGAGATTAGTCCGCCCATACTGCTGCCAGCGATGCCCGTAAATTCGGCTTCTACTTTTGTGCGATAGTGGCTGTCTATCCATGGTTTAAGAGTTTCAGCGATAAATTCCACATATTTATCACCTTCTCCGCCTGCTTTATATTCCGCATTTGTCCAGGGTGAATATTCATCCAGTCTTTTTGCAGAATGATTATCGATTCCCACCACGATCACACCATTTTTCAGATGCTGATTGTAGTGTTTTTCCAGGGTCTCATCTATTTTCCATTCCCCGGCATAAGAAGTGGACTTATCAAAAAGGTTCTGTCCATCGTGCATGTATAATACCGGATATCTGTTCTTACTGCTGTCATAATCAGGTGGCAGATAAATCCGGAGGGTGCGGTAACGATCCAGTTGGGGCAGATAAAAATTCTCCTGAACAATTATATTGCCTGTCAGTGAATGAGGCTGCTCATTTTCCTCTGAGACAAAATCACGCCAGTTGGCTATCTTTGCCTTGATTTCCCATTTATTAGCACTTTTTTGCCAGATCCGGTTGGCGATTTCTTCTCCGTTAATCCCTTTTTCCACTGTTGCCCAGGAACCACGGGTGAACTTGTATTCCAGCTTTTCTATTGCCCAGATATCAATTTTTATCCAATAGCTGCCAGCAGTTTTCTTAAGTAAGTATTTAGAGTCTGCCGGATTCCAGTTATTAAAATTACCCGTCAGATATATGGGGGCATCTTCCGGAGTATAAACTGGAAATTCAGCAATTCTAATAGTTAATTTCTCTGACTTAGCCTGCAGCAGCGAAGTAAGCATTATAGCCAAAATAAACAAAATACCTGATTTCATATTTCCTCCACTGCCTGATTCAAAAAACCGTAATTAATCTGTCGAGAAAAAAAATAACTAAGGGCAGTGGAGAAGCTCTAAAGGCGATTAGATGGATTGTTGCAGTGAACGCAGTGAACATGGTAAACATAATAAACATAGGGGAATGACTGATAGCGGTCGTTATCTGCGCCCCACCTTGAAATACCCGGCGGTGCACGGCTAACTTAGTGGCAGAGATGTTTTTAATTTCGGGGGGATGCCTGTAAGAAAAAAAAAGAATTGACAGGAAATGCCCCGGTGTCTTAGTTGACCCAGACAGTAAGACAGAGGTGAAATATGAGAAATTTTGATCCGAATGTGCCCTTGTTTCTGCAGGTGAAGGAAGACATAGAAAATATGATCATATCCGGAGCGGTGCAGGAAGACGAGAAGCTGCCTTCGGTGCGAGAGATGGCGCGGGATTATGAGCTCAATCCCAATACCGTCAACAGCGCAATAGGCGAACTATTAAATGCTGATATAATCTACAAAAAGCGAGGAATAGGGATGTTTGTGAAGCAGGGAGTGAAAGAGAAGCTGCTTGAGCAGCGTTTAGAGGTTTTTGAGAAGGAAGAAGTAGAGAGTCTGGTGAAACGTGCGATGATGCTGGGTGTAAGTGAAGGAGAACTAGTGAGCCTGATCACCAGCAAATACAGGAGGGAAAGCTAATGGAAACCATTTATGAGATAAGCGGTTTAAACAAGTATTACGGCAAGTTCCAGGCATTGGACAATGTGAATTTACAGATCAATTCCGGTAAGATAATAGGTTTACTGGGTCGCAATGGTGCAGGTAAATCTACCTTGCTGCGTTCCATGCTGGGTTTATTGAGATATGAAGGTGGTATCAGTTATCGAGGTGATGACATAAAAACCATGAAGCATCATCTTTTTGAAGATGTAGCCTTTATCCCGGATGTGAACATCATTGATGACCGTCTTACAGTGCAGCAGGTAATTGAATACGTGCGGGGAGTAAACAAGCATTGGAATGAAGAGAAATTCATGAGTTTGATGGAAAAGAGCAATCTGCCCTTAGAGAAGAAGATCAGCAAGCTTTCCAAAGGTATGAAAACGAAGCTTTATTTATTGATCACGCTTTCGCTGGAGACGCAGATGCTGCTCTTGGATGAGCCGACACTGGGGTTGGACATAGCGTTTCGCAAGGAGTTTTTGAATACAATTCTGGGCGAGTATTTTGATGAGGAAAAATCCATCATCATATCTACACATCAGGTGGAAGAAGTAGAGCAGATATTGCAGGAGGTCATCTTTATAGATGAAGGCAAGATCATTTTGCATGAAGATGTTGAGGATTTGAAAAACAGGTATAATCTGGTGACAGTAACCGCCGATCAGCAGAGTGTTCTTCTGGAGAAGGGTGCACGTCAAATCACGCATACGCTGGGACAGTATCACGGCATATTGCCATCTGAGATAAAAATTGAAGGGGCATCATATCACAGACCAGGACTGGCAGATCTTTTCCTGGCATTCACGGGAGGCAGTCATGAGTAAATTCCGGGCACAATTATTGAATGATTACAGGATCAATCAGAAGAGTTTATTAAGTCCGATCATCATATTTCTGGTGATAGATTTTCTGGCAATAATCACTTTTTTTATAGTGAAAAGCAAATTAGGACTTGATCTTCAGGATTTTGCATCAATTGACATTCAGGCTGATGGGGCAGATATGTCCATGGTCAGCGAGTCTTTCTGGTATTTAATAGGGATGGGTGTATTAGGATTTGCTGGTTTTGTGATGGTGCTTGTATCACTATCTATCGGTAATCAGTCGTTAAATATGGAGAAATTCAGTAAATGCGAGATATTTTACCGCAGTCAGCCGGTGAGTATCTGGTCATATTCATTCTCCAAATATCTGATAGCAGTGGCAGCTCCTATCGTGGTTCTTTTCATCGTGGGCGTATTCAATTTGTTATTAGTGATCCCTTTTGTGAATCAGATTTTAAGGTTTGATTTCCTGGATGCCATATCTGGTTTGCTGGTGGGTTTATTATTATATTCACGCTCAATCATCGTAGTAGGCAGCATGGGATTTCTGGTATCAGGAATCTTTAAAGAAAAAGCTTTTATGAAACTGATGCTGATCCTGATATCCTTACAATTAATAATTGTATTTTCCCATTTAAGTTTTGATACTCCCTTATTTGATATGATGCGATATTTGGTCAAGCTGGTAAACCCATTAAGTGGGTTGAAAGATATGATAGATCTGCAGCAAATGGATACCTTTATGGATTTTCGGCAGGCGTTTAATATTCGAGTATTGCTATTTAACTGGCATAGTGCTTTACAAATATTTGCCTCTGGTATATTTTTTGCACTGGGAACTTTCATCTATTCACATAAAGAAGTTAATTAGGAGGAACAATGAAGAAATATGGTTTTATAATCTTGATACTGGCAGTATTCAGTCTGCTCATTGCCAAAGGCAGCACGGAAGTATTTAAATTTACCCAAGAGCTTATAGAGCTTTCCTTTGACAATGTGAAGGTTGAGCAGGTGAGTTTTATTAGTGGCAGCGAACTGGAAGTTAAAAGTGATTTTGAAGGTGTGATATATAATCAGGATAAACATTACCTGGGAATATCATCACCGAAAAAGAAAGCCAAAATCTGGTTGAAACTGCCAGCTAAAAAGAAATACCATGTCAGTATTGGCGACGGGAATTTCTATTTTGACCAGGAAGGACTTAAATTAATCACCAATGAGGGGCAGGAGTTCTTTGTGGACGGCAAGATTTTGCGGGTGATTGATGAAGGTCAGGAAGTGCTGGTCTATAAAAACGGTGATCTGGTGATCAGTGAAAATGATGGTGATATTGTGACAATTAATAATGAGGGCATCACAACAGTGAAAGACGGATTTGGCAGAAATGATGAAAATCTTACAAATTTCTGGGGAAAGACGCTGGCTGCCATAATAGGTGTGGCCGCGAGAACTGCAATGATCGCAATAGGTGATACTCCTGAGGAAGTGATAAAAACGTCATTAAATGAATATAGCTGGAAAACCAATGTGGGTGATATGATGGATGTGGTGGAGACAAATTCGCCAAATTTTGGCAGGAAGGATCATACCCGGGAAGTGGAGCAGAGTTTTCCGGCTGCTGCGATAAACCGGCTGAGTATAGATAACTTCAATGGCAGTGTAAAAATAAAAGGCACAAAGAGTGATGTGATGCTGGTGTATGTGCTTATATCTGCTGATAGTGAGGCAGAACTTGATAATGTGAAGATCGAGTTTAAGGAAGGTAGTAATTTTATAATTCGCACGAAATCCTTGACGGAACAACCCCGCTGTTCAATTCGTTACGAAATAGAATTACCGGCTGGTATTGCACTGGCAGATGTGAATACCAGTAATGGTGGTATTAATATTACAGGTTGTGGGGGAGAGGCAGATATCCGCACCAGCAATGGCAGTATTGATATCGAAGATTATCAGGGTAATCTGCAATTGAATACTTCCAATGGTTCAGTGGAAGTGATTTCTATTAGTGGAGATGTGGATATCAGGACGAATAATGGTAAAATAGAAGCAGAAAACGTCAGCGGGATAGTGCTGGCAAAGACCTCGAATGCCAAAATTGAGATTGAAAACTGTCCTGACATCCGCAAAGCGGAAACAGCAAATGGCAAGATCATGCTGGAAATATCCAGTTTGTCAGAAAACCTGGTGGTGAGTACAAGCAATGCAGATATAGCACTGATTATTTCAACAGCGGTAAATTGTGATATTCAGGCCAGAACCTCTAATGGCAGGATTCGGTTGCAGGACATCAAGCTGGATATCCAGAACAGCAGTGAAAATCGACTGATTGCCAGCTATAACGGTGGAGGCAAGCTGATTGATGCAGAAACTTCAAATGCGAGTGTAAATATCTACCAAACAAAATAAATCGAAATGGGAGGATTTATGAAAAAAGGACTTTTTTTAATTTGCATCCTGATGCTCGGCAGCATACTGCTGGCACAGGCAGAGCATTTGCGTTACCTGCCGGTAGCAGAGACGGATGATTTCTGGTCACCGCTGCTTAATCCGGCAGCAATGGGCTTTGAAAACAGCAATGGACTGGCTTTTGTGGGTGAAGATCGTGATGGCGAATACACCAAAAACTATTATACGCTGTTTTTCAATATGGAAAACCTGTCATATGTATTTGAGCGGGACGGCAGGGAAGCATACGCTAATGATCACCATACTCTGGCATTAGGCGAGAGTATTTTTTCACCAAATTTCTATATTGGTGCCAAGTATGACTGGAAGAACAAGTATTTTAATGACGGAAAGTGGGGAATAGGCGGGTTATGGCGTCCAGTGAACTATCTATCTATGGCAGCCACAGCTTATGATCTGGCAAATGATGATAAAGATTACCGGTTGGGAATGTCTGTAAGACCATTTGCCTACGATGAGAAATTAAGCCGTAAGCTTTGTATCAGTGCTGATATGATGTATGAAGCATCAGAGGAAGATGCTGAATATGACTGGCAGAAACCGGTTGTGAGCGTGAGTACTGAACCAGTAGCCGGACTCTTTTTAAGCGGGTCTTATGATCTGGAAATGGAAAGGATCGGAGCAAATATATCTGTGTCTTTACCACATACCCGCCTGGGAAATATTTTCTCATTTAATGAAGATGATAAATATGAAACCGGTAAAATGTATGTGCACTTCACTGATTATAATCAGGAATCCATTTTTAATCCTGCTAGTACAGACCGGTTTTATACCTGGGAATTAAAAGGACAGATCACGGAGCAGAAATCAGGTTACAAAATAGGTCCTTTCTCTATTTCTGATAAAAAACAGCTTACCATGTTTAGTATTCTGGAAAAGATCGAAAAGCTTAAAAATGATGATCATATTAAGGGTATCTACTTTAAGAATCCTAGCTATACCTGCTCATTTGCAGCCAGACAGGAATTGCAGGCAGCTCTTTTAGATTTCAAATCTGCCGGCAAAAAGATCATTTATTATGCTGAAAACATGAGCGGTTCAGAATATTGTCTGGCAGCCAGTGTGGCAGATGCGATTTATCTGCATAGAAATGGTACTATAGACTTGCGGGGTGTGAGTGTATCCATGCCTTATTTCAAGACTCTGCTGGACACTATAGGGATAGAAATCACAAATTTCCAGAGTCACGAATATAAGACAGCATTCAATTCATTATCTTATGACCACATGACAGATGCCGAAAGAGAAACCTATGATCTGCTGCTGGATGGTATATATACTGATATGATTGCTATGATAGCTTCCGGTAGAATCGATAAACTGAAGCTTCCCGTGAAAGAACTCATTGATAATGGACCCTATCTTAATGCTGATAGAGCTTATGATGAGGGTATGATTGATTATCTGGTCTATGAAGATGAACTGGATGATTTGATCAAGGATGAGTTTTCTATCAAGAAATTCTCTAAAAGCGTGCCAGAAGAATCGCTGCAGGTTAACTGGACGGAAGAATCTGAAGAAAAGATCGCCGTTATTTATGCCGTAGGCTCAATTAATATGGGCAAAGGCAAACCGGGCATGATCATTGGTTCAAAAACCACTTCTGATGCTATCCGCAAAGCCCGGGAAGATAAAAGCGTGAAGGGAATTATTCTGCGCGTGGATAGTGGTGGTGGAAGTGCTTTTGCCAGTGACGTGATCAATCGCGAAATTGAATTGTGCAAAGAAGGCAAAAATAAGAAGCCGGTGATAGCTTCCATGGCTGGAGCTGCTGCTTCCGGCGGGTATTATATCTCCTGTAATGCAGATATGATAATGGCTCAGTCTTCTACTATCACAGGTTCCATTGGTGTGATTGGGATGTGGCCCAGCTTCGAGAGATTGTATCAAAAAATTTATATTAACTGGTCAACCGTGAAAAAAGGTGAAAATGCTGATTTTGGCAATACCTCCCGCTCGCCTAAAAAGAGTGAGATAGACCTGGTGAAGAACTTTATCGACAAAACCTATAATGATTTTATTATCAAAGTTGCTCAGGGCAGAAATATGAGCAAAGAAGATATACATAAAATCGCCATGGGTCGTGTCTGGACAGGCAAACAGGCTCTGGAACGCGGTCTGGTGGACAAACTTGGTGGACTCACAGAAGCTGTGGAAGAAATGAAGCTGCTGGCTGGCATTACCTGTGATGTGGAACTGGTAGATTATTCCAGCGATGACTCAAAATTGGGTATCACAATAGACACCAGCAACCTCACACTTAGCCCAGTAAGTGCAGAATTACCGGCAGAAATGCAGACACTACTCACCTGGTGGGATTATTATCAGCAATTCAAAGATGAGAAAGCTGCTATGATCAATCCTGTGCAAATTAATGAGTAAATTTATCTGATAAAACCATATGCAGGGGGCAGACCAGCGTGTCTGCCCTTTTTTTTTAACTTATTGAGGACGCAGTGGACTTAGTGGACGCAGTGGACAAAGCGGACGAAGCAACAATCTGCCCTGTCAGCTTTGTTCTATAAGTCCTCCATGTCCGCTACGGCCATAAAACACAACTACTGAGATCTTCGGATATTACTTCCACACCGAAATCGGGATAGAGGGATGGAGGGATTGAGGGATTGAGGGATTGAGGGATAGAGGGATGGAGGGATAGAGGGATAGAGGGATGGAGAGATAGAGGGATGGAGAGATAGAGGGATGGAGAGATAGAGAGATGGAGAGATAGAGGGATGGAGAGATAGAGAGATGGAGAGATAGAGGGATAGAGGGATTGGAGATTCACTTTTCATCAGTCTATCAGTCTTGAAGTCCAGCAGTCCAGCAGTCAATCCCTCAATCCCTCAATCCTTCCCACCTTCGATCCGCGAATTTATATTGTTGAAGGTACTGCTTTTTGATGAATATTGGGGTTAAATTTGAAAAACCTTGACTTGCAGGCAAAATTCAGGATATTTAGAGCTTGAAGATCGTATTGTAATACTGGGGGGTATATTAATGCTTAAACGTATAGTGATAATGTTTTTAGTATTTACCATAGCATTCGTGTTATTGGGAGAGGAGCGTACACCTGGGTGGCGGCCTGTGATTTATACAAACAGTACCGTAGCATATTGTCACGTAACAATTGACGGTGGAGAAGCAGAGCTGGGTGATTTGACAGCAGCTTTTGTAGCAGGGGAATGTAGGGGAGTGGGAAATATAGTCATCATAAATAATTTATCTTATGCGGTGATGAATATTCAGGGCGAGCAGGTAGAAACGGTCAGTTTTTTATTATGGGATTCCAGCGAGGATATGATACTTGACATCGAGCAGACTACTCAAAGCTATCCGGGACATGATATTGGTTATCCTCCAAATTTTGTGCAATTGAATGCCATTTCCGGTGGAACTGAGAACTTCCCACCTGTCCTGGATTTACCTGAGAGTATAGACTTTCTGAATATAGAGACTTATCATTTTTCGATACGGGATTATATCACAGATCCAGAGGGTGATTTTCTGGGTGTGAGCTGGGCAGGAAATGAAGAAATAGGAATCACCATCTCAGAAAGTGAATGGCAGACAATTAATTATGGTTCATTTACTAATTTATATGGCTATATAAACCGCGAAGGCGAGTCCGTGCCTTTAAATTATGATGTGGGGATATTTGCGGGAACAGAGTGCCGTGGGAGAGCAGTTTTGCAATCTTATAACGGCAGAAGTTTTTTAAACACTACTGTGCAGGGTATAATGGTTGAGCAATTACAGGTCAAGATACGAAATCCTGAAACGAAGCAGGTGTGGGTGTGCCCTGATCTGATAGCGAGCTATCCTGGTGGTTCGGTAGGTTATCCCACCTTTCTGGAAATAAACTGCGATCTGGAGAATCTGGAAGAAGAGTTATTATTGAGCAGTCCTCCGGAGTGGACAGGCAGTGAGGAGATAACTTTCATAGTGTCTGACCATGAGAATGAAGCAGTGGAGCAGAGTGTGCAGGTGAATGTGATAAGTGGTAATCATGCTCCTGTATTGGAGTTGCCGGCAAGTGTGTCAGGCAATGAAGATGAAGAGCTGAGTCTTGATTTTTCTCTGTATATGAGCGATATAGATGGAGATGAGCTGGAAATTGCAGTATTAAGCGAAGCGGGGGAGATCAATGTAGAGATTGCCGGTACGCTGGTAAGTTTCTGGGCTGCTCCCAACTGGAATGGCAGTGAGGAAATAGAATTTATGGTGAGTGACAGCGGGGGACTGGAAGCAGCAGATGAGCTGACGGTAACTTTTCTGGCAGTAAATGATGCGCCAGAGCTCAATTTACCGGCAGAGCTTGTCTGGGCAGAAGATACGGATTATATACTTGATCTGGGAAGCATGATATCTGATGTGGAAGGAGATCAATTAGAAGTGATCTGGCAGGAAAACAGCCAGATAGCCGTTGAAGAATCTGAAATAAACTGGGTGCCGGTGGAATATGGCTCTACAATGCTGATCTATGGGTCAGTAACAATCCCGGGCACAAGTTTTGCCGATGATGATATTGTCGGGGCATTTGTAGGTAATGAGTGCAGGGGAATAGGTTATCGCTGGGGCGCGAGTAATTTTGCAACTTTTCATGTATATACTGAGTCGGTTGAGTCGATGTATTTCCGGATTTTGGACGTAAGTGAAAATATTGTCTATAGTATAGATCTGGAAATAGAAACGATTCCGGGTGGGGTTGTGGGTTATCCGCCAAACTTTTTGCCATTGTATGGAGGTGCAGTATTGAATAATCTGAGCTTTAGATTGATACCTTCATTAAACTGGTATGGCAATACAATAATGTTATTAACAGCAGATGATGGTGAAGGTGGAGAAGCCGGAGGCGAGCTCAGTGTGAGCATCTATGGCGTAAATGATCTTCCTGTTCTGAGTCTGCCAGAGAGTCTGGAACTGAATGAGGGTGAGACGCTGGTGCTGGATGTGGCAGAGTATGCCTCTGATATTGATAGTGACACTTTATATGTGATGGCAGTGAGTGAGAATCTGGAAACATTTGTGAATGGCATGCAGGTAGAAATTTCGGCAGGGAGTGCCGGGTTTGGAATATTCGATCTGGAAGTGAGTGTGAGTGATGGGGAAGGCAGCGTGAGTGGTACAATAATAGTGGAGGTGATAGACGGCAATCAGGCACCTGAACTGGAGCTGCCGGTGGAATTGAGTTTTGCTGAGGACAGTGAACTGGTTTTCAACTGGCGTGAATATGCTTTTGATGCTGATGATGATGAGCTGGAGCTTTCCTGGAGCGGTAATGAGCAGATAATGATAGTAGAAAATGGCGAAGATGAACTTTTATTAAGTGCCCCGGCAAACTGGAACGGCAGCGAGACTTTATATATCAGTATAGGTGACGGGATTGCTGTGACAACTGACAGCACGATAATCACTGTTACGTCAGTGAATGATGCACCGGTCTATGTGGGAGCAATGGAGCTGGAATTTGCTGAGGATGAGATATTTGTGCTTAATGGGACAGAAGCCTGGTATGATGTTGATGGAGATGTATTAACTTATAGCGGGACAGCAGCATTTATAGATATCAATATTGAAAACGGATTATTGGAACTGATCCCTGCAGAAAACTGGAATGGCAGTAGTGAACTGGAGTTTTCAGCTTTTGACGGTGAATATTTGATAAGCGTGATGATAGATATAAATGTGCTGGCAGTTAATGATGCTCCCTGGCTGGAATTGCCCGAAGAGCTGAGTTTTGCTGAAGACGAGAGTTATGAACTTGATATCAGCGATTATAGTGGTGATATTGATGGAGATGAACTGGTATATGGTGTTCAGAGTGAAGATATCAGTATAGAATTGACTGGCAGTCTGGCGATAATATTTGCCCCGGAGAATTGGAATGGGGCAGAATCAGTAATTTTTTGGGTAAGTGATGAGCAGACTCGAGAAGCGGTGCAGCAGGAAGTTCTGATCATCGTTATTGCCGTGAATGATGCTCCGCAGCTGAATATGCCGGAATTTGTGATATTTGCTTCAGGTAGCAGCATAGTAATAGACCTGAGCCAGTATGGCAATGATATTGATAGTGAAGTACTGAGTGCAAACGTGAGTGGTAATGAGAATATAAGTGTGGAGATTACCGGATTAGATGTAACACTATCAGCGGCGGCAGACTGGCAGGGTGTGGAGGAACTTAGTTTCACTTTGACGGATGGAGAGTTTGAAGCTGCTGATGCGATGCAGGTTTATATGACATTAACCGGAACAGAATTTGAACTACTGCTGCCCGAAGAGATCAGCATAAATGAGGATGAGACTGGTTTTCTTGATCTGGCAGAGTATCTGATAAATATCAATAATAATGAGGTGGAAATAGAACTTACAGAGTTAGATCATATAATTGCAGAAGTCAATGGATTGCAGATAGAATTAACCGGGATGCCTGACTGGAACGGCAGTGAGCAATTAGGTGTGAGCATTAGCAATATAACTACAGGAGAGATCGCCTCCGGCTATGTGCAGATCAATGTGATAGCAGTAAATGACAGTCCTGTATTGAATTTGCCGGACGAGATAATTCTGGGAGAAGACAGTACAATTTTCTATAATTTCTATCCGTATTGTTCAGATATAGATGATTATCAGTTATTTTTTTCCTTAGCCGAGAGTATTCCGGAATTGAATATTCAATTGCAGGGATTTAATGCTTTAATAGCTGGCACAGCCAATTATTTTGGAACAGAAGCAGTAAGCTTTTGTCTGAGCGATGGTGAGATAACCACTTGCGATACTGTGTTGATAACGGTAACTCCGGTCAATGATCCGCCAGTAATAAATTTACCAAACCGGTTTTATCTTTATGAGGATGGTTTTTTGACAGTTGATATGAGTAATTATATACTGGAATTTGATGATGATGAGCTGGAATTATCTGTAACAGGCAATAATGAGATAATGACAGATATTACTGGTCTGGAAATCACGTTTTCTGCCGGAGCAGACTGGTCTGGTACTGAGGTTCTCTATATAAGCGTGGATGATGGTGTAACCCGCTCAATAGCGAGTGATAATGTTCAGGTGGTAGTGCTGGCAGTGAATGATGCTCCCCGGGTGGAATTACCGGAAGGCTTAAGTTTTGCTGAAGACAGTGAGCTTGTGATTGAGCTTGGTGAATATTATCTAGATGTGGATAGCGATGAACTTAGTCTGGCGGTTAATTCTCCTGATCTTATCCTGGAGCTGACAGGAAATCAGTTAGAGATAAGTTCAGCAGCGGATTTTTGGGGAGAAAGCTGGATTACGCTCTGTGTATCTGACCAGCAGTACACAACCTGTGATACAGCTTATATAGAAGTGCTGCCGGTAAATGACGCTCCGCAGCTGAATCTTCCCGAGATAGTATCATTTAATGAAGATAGCCAGTATTTAATCAATCTGGAAGAATATACAACTGATATTGACAGCTGGGATTTTGAATATACAGCTGAAAGTATGAATCTGACGGTGCAGTTGAATGGCAGTGAACTTACTATTTCCGCTGCTGCAGACTGGTACGGCGAAGCTGAGATTGAGATCAGCGTAAGCGATGGGGAATTGAGTGATACAGAGATTTTGACAGTTCAGGTAATTGCCGTCAATGATCCCCCGGAAATGAATCTGCCAGCGGAAT
>JAIPGP010000069.1 GCA_021735645.1 Candidatus Cloacimonadota bacterium | reverse complement strand
ATACTATCTTACGAAACTTGGTAAATCCCTCATCATAGCAGGTGAAAGACTTAAGGAGGTAGTGCTTATTCCAGCTTTAGATTATTAAATTTCTGCCAAAAATTGACAGAATATTAGTTGCAAGGTACTACTGCATAAAATGGGATTAATTGACCTCATCTTACTTATAAACAGGCATCCCCCTGTTTTTTGTTTTCATAGCAGTAATATTAATGATAATTGACCAGTTAAGGAGGACTTGCACCGCTGGCGGTAGCGAGAAGTCCATTCTTCGCTAACGCTGCACAAGGCTACGGCAGGGTGAACGAGGGTGAGAACTACGGGCAGTTATCAGCAGCTATCTATGTTTTTCACCGTAGCAAGTTTATTTTCAGGGAATTAGTGATAGCGGTCGTTATCTGCGCCCCTGAAAATACCCGGCGGTGCACGGCTAACTTAGCTGCAGAAATTGTTTTATTTCGGGGAGGGAATGTCTGATCTTACTTACAAAGTCTTGAAGATGATTAACTTGACATTTTGGGTGAAGATGAATAGTTAAGAGCAGGCAGGAGGTAAGATGTTAGATTTTTTACATAAAACGATAAAGAATAGACGATTAGGAATTGCTCTGGGCGGTGGTGGTGCCCGTGGACTGGCTCATATTGGTTTTCTGAAAGTGCTTGATGAACTTGACATCACTCCCCAGATTATCAGCGGGACCAGTATTGGAGCTTTGATAGGTGCTATGTACTGCTCCGGTCTTTCAGCACGGGAAATTGAGAATCATTATAATAATATGTCATTATTGACCAAAGGCAGACTGATTGATCTGGCTATACCAGCTATTCATGGACTTATAAAAGGTGAAGGGATCACCCGGCTGCTGCATGAAGAATACCATCTTACAACTTTTGAGAATCTGAAAATACCCTTGAAAATAGTTGCTACTGATTTCTGGAACCGGGAGGAAGTTGTGCTGGATAGCGGTGATCTGGTGCAGGCTGTTCGCGCTAGTATCTCCATACCAGGTATCTTTGAACCTGTGAAGTTCCGGGACAAAATTCTCACCGATGGCGGAGCAGTGAATCCCGTACCCTATGATATAATTCGGAATAACTGCGATATTCTGATTGCAATTGACGTAATCGGTCAGCTGCAGCCTCAATCAAGCCAGTTAGAATCTCCTAATATCTTTGAATGTATTATCAATAGTTTTCATATCATGGAAACTACTATCCTGGAAAATCAACTGGAAAAAAGTTCTCCGGATTTCATCTATCAGCCGGGAATTGTAAATGTATCTATCATAGATTTCACACGCTATGCGGAGATAATCCAGATATCTCAACCGGAAATAGAACGATTCAGACAAGATATGATGGCATATAAAGCCAAAAGCTGCCGTATATAAAATATCACTTTAGTTATTGAGTCAAGATGATGTACCCATCAGATTGACTTAAGAACGTCCATTACTTATCTTCCGCTGTTAACTAACAGTTAATCATGTTTACAGCGTTCACTATATGTGCTTTCTGCCACTTTCCGAGTAAACAAGTAAACTACACTTTAGCGAAATCTGGTTGTTATTCGTCGTCACCATTGCGAAGGTTTACAACCATTCGCAAGGTAACTAAGCTGGCTGCAAACTTTACGGTCTTTAATAATACAATACATATCAGAAAATAGTGCTTGACTTCACAGGAATTAATAAGATGTTTTAGTTTATCAATATTAGAAGTTTCAGAGAATGGAATTAAAGGAGATGGCAATGATTAGTACAAAGGGACATTTTTGGAAAATACTTGTTTTTTTAATAATGATATTAAGTTTTAATAATGCCTACACTCAAGAACGAGGTATAAAAATAATTGCTGAAGATGCTACCACAAAAGAATGGGAAGAAATTTCTCTTTATAATCAAACTCATGCTGTCATCATTGGAATAGATAATTATCCCAAATTATCGGCAAATCAGCAATTGTCTTATGCTGTATCTGATGCCAAAGCTGTTGAAAATATTTTAAGCAGTAAATTCATCTTTAATAAGATATATACTCTATACAATGAACAAGCCACTAAGAATAATATTGAAGATATTCTGCTAAATAAATTAGCTGATATCTCCAAAGAAGATGCTGTATTTGTCTTTTTTGCCGGGCATGGAGGACAGGAAAGCACTGAATGGGGAGAAATAGGCTACATCGTCCCTTATAATGGTGATTTTACCGATATGCGTAATGTGATTTCTATGACAGCTATCAAAGAGGATATTTCCAAAAGAATCAAAGCCAAGCATGTTTTTTTTGTGATGGATGCCTGTTATAGCGGACTTCTAATTGATAAGCGTGGCAATACTATTAAAGAATCTAATAGAGATATTAACTATCTAAGGCAAATTACCAAAGAATCTGTAAGACAGGTGTTAACAGCCGGAGATGCCGATCAACAGGTTTTGGATGGTGGTCCTGATGGACACTCTGTATTCACTGGACGATTCCTGGAAATTCTGAATGAAGCAGAAGATTTTATTACTGCTGAAGAAATCTCAGCCAGTATCAAAGAAACAGTTTTTTCTGATGCAAATGCCAGAGGACATGTGCAAACTCCACAAAGCGGAACCCTCTTTGGTATGGGCGATTTTATATTTATGCCCTCAATGACAAAAAAACTTGGTAGTATAGGAGATCAGATAAGCATTCTGGAATTAGAATTGCAAAAATTAGATGCAGCAGAGATAACAGCAGAGGAGCTGAAAAGCGATTCAGAGAAGAGAGAATTGGAAAGACAACGTAAAGCAACTGAAGCTCAATTAGAAGCTGCCAGGCTGGAAGAGCAAAGGCTGGAAGCAGAAAAGGAACAAAAAGCAAAGCAGGAAGAAGAACGAACCCAAAGACTTGCCGAACAGAAACGATTACAGGAAGAAGAAGACTTGCGATTGAAGGCTTTGACTGAAGAGATTACTGAAAAGAGGAAAGAATATAAATCTTCTATGATCACCTCTCTGGATCAAGCACTGGTAGAATTGCAATCTTTGGACAGCCAGATTGAATCACTTAAAACCACCTTTATTGAAGAACTTAAAAAGAGAGTAAATGACATTGCCAGGGCACATAGTGATCGTTATAGTTATACAAATTTAGTGAAGGATGAGTTTGAAACTGAAGCTCAATACCAGGCAAGAGTAAAAGAACAAACTGAAGAACTAAAAAGTACTAATCAGGAAGAATTTACTTTGGCAACGCAGGAAATTAAAACAGCATTTGACGAACAGGTTGCCCCCCTTATTGAACAGATAGAAGACATTTCCAGCACTAATTATACTGTGTATGGGCATGATGCTCTGAAAATTAAATTAGAAGTTTATGATGCTGAAACAAATTGTTTTACAATTACAGTGGCTTCGAACAATATAGAGAGAGAAATTCATCCTTATGGAAAATATGTAGATAAACTAAATCCCAATCAGTTTATTGTTTGTGGCAAGCTGCAAATGCCAATCGCTGAAGCAAAGCGATTCAAGCAAGATTATTTAAATGGTTTTATCACTGCGGAGTTGTCCGTGAGACCTTTAGGTCATTCTCTAAGCCAGATAACCAGTGCAATGATTATTGATGAAAGTAATGATTCCAGATATGACCTGTTCAAATCAAGATTTCTTTATATGGGTAATCAACTTATTTATGATACTGAAAACAAGCTTACCTGGTTAACAAGTTATCCTAAAAAACTAAGTTGGGCAGGAGCAGATAAGTATGCAAATAATTATGATTTTAAAGGGACTGCCGGTTGGCAGCTTTGCTCATATCAGGCTCTAAAAAGCTTGTGTGAATCATCAGAATTAGTTAATTTCAGGTTTTCCGACATATTCCATACTAACTCACTTTATGAGAATTCGACTAAACATGTTCAGTTTGAACCTAAAAATAATAGTAACATATATGTTCTTGAAGATACCGACCACAGATATTTTATATTAACAAATACAGGAAATAATGTTGTTCAGGAAATAGATATTTACCAACCACGATTTTTTCAGCTTGATAACAATCTAATATTTGATTGTAATAAAAAAATAATCTGGCATAAAACACGGATTACTGACACTAAGTATACTTTCCTGGAAGCCGATAAATATATTAAAGAGTATTCTTATGGTGATATTGAGGGTTGGAGACTTCCAACTTATAGTGAAATTACAAGTTTATGGGACCTTTCTATTCCAGGAATTAATGGTATTTTTCGATTATCGGGAATATTTTATACAAGCTCATTTTATAAGAATTCGACTAAACATGTTCAGTTTGAACCTGAAAACAATAGAGGATCATATGTTCATGAAGATACAGACAAGAGGTATATCATTGGAGTAATGTAAATAAGATCAACCCTGGCAAGTGTTTGTGAAAAGCTGTGGATATGTGGTCATCACATGGGTTACTCCCAGCCAAAACCTTCGAATGGTCGATAGAACTTCGCAATGGTTGATTTTGTAACACATTATTTAGGATTGTTTCCTGGGAATGAAAGTTTTATAGGTATATTTCTCAGTTAAGTCAGGAGTCAACTATGTTTGTTACCCATAGCTCTCAGCTCTGGATTACATTCTCATTCAAATTTCAATATAGTTGCTTAAAGAAGAAGATTTCTTAGCCGCGAACAAACCGAACAATCGCGAACAAAAAAGAGAGATTTAGCTGCAAACAGAGGAGTTTATTATATTTGTCTTAGTAATTATATTGATATTAAAATTGTTCGCGATTGTTTGCGTTTGTTCGCGGCTAAAAAATCTTACATTACATTCCTCGGTGTTCTCTGTGCCCTCTGTGGTGAAATAATCTTACATTACATTCACTTTTTACATTTTACTTTTTTAATCGCTCTCCCCTCCCCTCATCCACGAAAAACTTGACTCTCAGGTAATATAGCACGATATAGCCCCAAAATAATAAAAAATATACTGGAGGTAAGATGAAGTATCGCGTGTTAGCTATTAATCCGGGTTCTACATCGACAAAGATTTCTGTTTTTGATGATGAACAGGAAGTTTTCACTAAAACCCTGCGGCATGATCCGGCAGAACTGGATAAATTCGGTGGAATAATCAAGCAATATGAGTTCCGCAAAAATCTGGTGCTGGAAGCCATGCAGGAAAACAATGTAGCACCTGAAACTCTGGAAGCTGTGATCGGCAGAGGCGGACTGGTGCGCTCAGTACCGGGCGGCACGATCAGAATTAATGAAAAGATGCTGCAAGATCTTTCCGATCCAACAGCCTGGGGACGTATCCATGCTTCAAATCTGGGAGCTTTTATTTCAAATTCTATTGGTGAAAAATTAAATATCCCAGCCTTTATAGTCGATCCTGTAACGGTTGACGAGTTTCATGAAGTTGCCAGAATCTCCGGTGTGCCGGAAATAGAGCGGAAATCACTTTTTCATGCTCTTAATATCCGCTATACTGCCCGGAAACTTGCCAAAGAACTGGGTAAAGATTTCGCAAACTGCAATATGGTAGCTGTGCATATGGGTGGCGGTATCACGGTAGCAGCGATTGAGCAAGGTCAGGTGATCGATGTGAATAATGCTCTCTTAGGTATGGGACCTTTCAGTCCCCAGCGCGCCGGAGCCCTGCCGATAGGAGATCTAATTGATCTGGCATTTTCCGGTGAATACACAAAAGCGGAATTGCAGAGTAAATTAACTAAAAACTCCGGTTATATGGGCTATCTGGGTACAGATAGTGATCTGGAAGTGGAAAATAAAGTTAATGCCGGTGACCAGGAATATGCATTGATCTATAACGCCCTCATGTATCAACTGGCAAAAGAGATAGGTGCGTATGCCACGATTCTCAAAGGCAATGTAGATGCTATCTTCCTAACCGGTGGACTGGCATATAATCCCAATACCACCAAAGCTGTCAAAGACTATTGCAGTTATATAGCTCCCATCTATATCTATCCGGGTGAAAATGAAATGGAAGCCCTCAGTCAGGGCGGCATCCGGGTTTTAAAAGGCATAGAAACTGCCATGGAATATTAATAATATATTAAAACCTTGCGGATGGTCGCCAGACCTCCGCAATGGTTGAACACCAGTTTCCCAGCTAAAACCATTGCGGAGGTCAAGACCATCCGCAAGGTTGACTTGCATTGATTGAATTTATAATCCTGATTTACAGGAAATAAGGAGTTTTAATTGCCTAAACTTAATATCTGGAACTTCAAAGGCAACCATTGCGAAGGTCTATCGACCATTCGCAAGGTTTTATTTGGGATATGGATTCTTATTATCTCAGCCTTAATGCTGAGCAGTTGTACATTTACAACGCCACCCCAAAAGGCAGTAACGTTTATGGTCTATATGGCTGCTGATAACAGCCTCAGTGATTTTGCCCTGTCTGACATTGACGAAATGGAACGAGCAGGCTTTAATAACGCCGAAGCAAATGTGATCGTGCAGGCAGACCAGGCATATTTCTCCGAAGACCCCTGGTGCCGACGCTGGGAAATAATCTCAGACAGTCTTTACGATTACCAGATATCATCTCCCGTGATTGATGAATTAGGGGAAATAGACAGTGGTGACTGGCAGTCACTGGTTAGTTTCTACAACTGGTGTGTAGATAAATATCCCGCTTACCGTTACGTGCTTGCTATCTGGTCGCATGGCAATGACTGGTACAGCTACCCCTCAAATCCCAATAAATTCTGCAAAGACTCTGAAAGCGGTAATTTCATCAGCATCTCAGGCGGTGAATTGCAGCAGGCTTTTAGAGCTTTCGACGAAGTACCAGAACTGGTGATCCTCGATGCCTGCCACATGCAGTCTGTGGAAGTGATCGCGGAAATCTCTGCATACTGCTATTTCATCTGCGGTTCAGGAGATGTGATCCCGAATTCCGGTTTCCCCTATACAGAACTGGTTACATCAATTTGCGGCAATATAGATACCCCCTTCACGCCCTTACCCTCATTATATGTGGAATCCTATGAGCCGGGTGGTTCTCAGAACCCAACAGGCTCACTAAATCAAGCTGTATGCTCCAGCCTTATAAAAAGTAACACCTTTAATGATGCTATTCTGAACAACATTTCTGAACTGGTGGAATATTGTCTTGCTCACCCGGAAGTATATACTGATATAATGTCTGCCCGGGCTGATTGCTTTGAATATAATGACCTGGACATTGATATAGACTTATTGGAATTCTGCTGGAAACTGGCAGATCAAACTGAAAATGCAGATTTAGCAGAAATTGCCCGTAATTTGAACAGTGACCTGATTGCTGCTAATAGCTTTTATAATTATCCCGCTGGCTACGCCGGTAATCTTTTGATCACTTTTCCCGAAATTTCTGACAGCGCAACCTGGCTCGATCTGCGTAATGATTTCTATCAATTGAATTTTAACCAGATAACAGGCTGGGGCGGATTGATAGACAGAATTATTATTTCGGATGAAGTTTTGTAAGTTCAGATAACTATTTTCAGGCAGATGTTATAAGTTTATTAGATAATCCCATACTGGTTAGATATTTTATTGTGTAATTGGTTGATTACTACATATATATCATCCAGGACCTGTAATAAATATTCTGTACAACATCAATTACTGCAATGGTCATATCTCGCTGATCCAGGAAGTGTGGATTTAACCCACTTTATGCAGTAGTACCTTACAATGAGTTTAAATGTAACTTGACAAAAAACTAGTAATATTGATGAAATAATAATTAAGAGATAGATAGATAAATAGAAGTGCTGATTTAGGCTAATATTATTTATACAATATTGGAATTTAAACATGAAAGAGAATTCCGCCTGTCACAAATGACAGCAGACAACCATAAGTAGTAAAATAAATATAGAATGAATCAGTTTCCATAAAAAAAACTGGAGCAAAAATGAAAAATGTCATACTGGTTCTTTTATTTCTTTTAATGTTCAATATACTTCTTTCAGAAGATGGATATTTACATCGGGTTATTCCAGGTATAGAGGATAGGGCTATTCGCGATAATCCTCCGGAGGGAGAAGAAATTGTAAGTCCAGCCGAATTTTCTCATTGTGAGGGCATTATCATTTCCTATGTGAACTGGAGTACAGAATTGTTGCATGATATTGCTCGAGCAGTAGCGGATCAATATGCTGTGTATGTCTTGGTAGAAAATGAGATTCAACAAGCCATTGCTTCAGATAATTTAGAATCTGCAGATGTAAATATGGAAAATGTGTCATTTATTTTTTTTGATCAGATATCAGCTGGCAGCATCTGGATTCGGGACTCAGGTCCTTTCTATATTTATGAAGATGGTTTACCTGCTATAGTAGATTATTATTATGGACTCTATCCAGGCGATGATAATATACCAGCGTATTGTGCTGATTATTTTGAGTATCCCAGATATGAATCAAGCATCTTACATCATGGCGGGAACTACATATCGGATGGAAATGGCATGGCATTTGCAACCACTAATATCACTCAATATAACAATGAAACTATTTCAGAGATTCAAGATAATTTCGAAACTTATATGGGAATTGATTCACTGGTTGTCATTTCTACTATGGAAAATGATGGGACAGGGCATATTGATATGTTTTGCAAGTTGTTAACCGATAATAAATTTATAGTGGGATATTATGAAAATGCTGAAGATGGTTTTGGTAATAACCAGCAGATTCTAAATGAAAATGCAGATATTCTGGATGAAATGACTAATCTCTATGGACAAGATTATGAAGTAACGCGAATTTTTATGCCTCCTTTTGTGATGGGTGGGTTAAATGGATCAATTACATATACCTATACAAATTCTTTGATAATCAACGATATTGTATTAGTTCCGGTGTATGGATTTGATTCTGATGCAGTTGCTTTGGAAGTGTATGAATCGATTTTACCTGATCATGAGATAATTGGAATTAATTCTGCTGATATCATTGAATGGTGGGGAGCAGTACATTGTGTAGCACAATTGCATTATGGCGAAAATCCACTGATCATTTTACATGATGTGGTTACAGATATGGACGGAAGTATAGAAAATGTCATTCGATTCCGATCAAATCCAAAATTTAATGACATGGCTGCAGAACTTCATTATCGAGATGTGAATTCTCCAAGCTTTGTAACTCTTTCAGCTACACAGCAAAATGGTGTATGGGAAGTAAATTTGCCAGTACTGAATCATGATTTTGAATATTACCTGTCAGTTTCTGCTTACACAGCTAATGGCGTACTTCATGTAACCTGTCCAGAAAACTTATCAGATGGATATTTTTATGTGAATGTTGTGAATACAATGGTAGAACAAGATTTTGGGCACTTAATACAGAATGTTATCATGTATCCCAATCCATTATTGATTGGAACTCAAAAGTCTAATACAATTAACCTGGATTTTAACCTTTCTGAAGCAACACAAGTTCAAATAAAAATATATAATATCAAAGGTCAATGCGTGAAACAATTGACAAATGAAAATTTCAGATCTGGCATGAACAGCATCTGCTGGAATGGAAAAGACAGGAATTCGCAATTTGTAAGCCCAGGTTTATATCTTTATCACATTAATACAGGTGAAGATAAATTATATGGTAAATTTGTAGTTATACGCTAATTATAAGCGGGACAAATATTCAGGCATGTGAGTGAAATTATTTGTGGTTCAATCATCTTGATTAAGTTCTTTAGTTTCAGTCAATCAGGGATGATTGACCTACATATGAACTTCATAGTGTTTCACTATTTGTAGAAAAATACACCTAAAAAAAGCATAGTTTTCCTTAAAGAGGATATTTGATAAATTTTGAATCAATAGAAGCAATCCCGATTATGACCCCATGTAATAAAAAGCTGAGCTTGACATAGAAATTACAATTTTCATTTTGACATTGTGTGCTAAGCGGGGAGTTAGCGGTGCCCTGTACTCGCAATCCGCTCTAGCGAGGCTGAATTCCTGCACGAGAATATTGATTCAGGCAGGTGGTTTGAGAAGTAGTGTTGAGAATCAAGCCCGACGCAATTGCAAACTGTGAACCAGGTCAGGTCCGGAAGGAAGCAGCCTTAAGCAGAAATTGTGATGTGCCGCCGGTCTCCTTGGTTTGAGCTAACTGGCAGATTGCCTGTGTGATAGGTATCGACTGCAGGTGCACACACTTTTTTTTTAAGGAGACTACAGTGGCAGGAAAATACAAAATACCACGCGGAACTTATGACATACTCCCATCTGAAAGCTACAAAAGGCAGTATCTGGAACAAACCTTTCGAGCAGTTGCCGAAAACTTTGGCTATCGCGAGATAGTCACTCCCATCTTTGAACAATCAGCTCTGTTTGAACGCAGTGTAGGCGACAGCTCAGATATTGTCCAAAAGGAAATGTATAAGTTTACTGACCGCAAAGGTAGAGAATTTGCCCTGCGCCCGGAAGGAACTGCTGCAGTAGTACGCAGCTTTGTAGAAAATAATCTGGCAAATCAGGAAAACGGCAACCGACTTTACTACCTGGGTCCCATGTTCCGTTATGATAGACCTCAAAAAGGCAGGCACCGCCAGTTTTACCAGTATGGTATAGAGAATTTTGACAGTGATCATCCTTATATAGATGCAGAAGTGATCGCCTTAGGCTATACTTTTCTGCAAAAACTGGGTTTACAGAATTTTATACTGGAGATAAACAGCATTGGCTCCCGCAATTGTGCCGCAGATTTTGATCAGGCTCTAATTGATTTCTTTGATCCTCACAAAGACCTACTATGCAGCGATTGCCAGCATCGCCTGGAGAAAAACCCTAAACGCGTTCTGGACTGCAAAGTGCCTTCCTGCCAGGAAATTGCCGCTGATGCACCCAGTATGCTGAATTATCTGGATAAAGAATGCTCTGACCACTTCCAGGCAGTGCAGGAATATCTAAATCTGATGGATATACCATTTACGGTCAATCCCCGCATTGTGAGAGGACTCGATTATTATTCTAAAACTGCTTTTGAATTTCTCAATAATAATCTGGGTGCCCAAAACGCACTCTGCGGCGGTGGCAGATATGACTATTTAGTAGAAGAAATTGGCGGAAAACCAACAACCGGCATTGGTTTTGCCGGTGGCTTTGAACGCCTGCAACTCTCTCTGGAAGCTGAAAACGCCTGCACTGGCACTAAATCCGCCCCGGCAATTTTCTTTGTGACTATGGGTGACAGAGCCGAAAAAACAGTTATTTCTATTCTGCAGAAATTACGCTTAGCTGGTATTTCTGCCGGATTTGATATCGATAAAAAATCTCTCAAAGCCCAAATGAAAGCCGCAGATAAATCCAACGCACAATATTCAGTTGTCCTCGGTGATGATGAAATGGCTACCGGAACAGCAACCCTCAGAAACATGAAATCAGGAGAACAGCAGCAAACCACTCTGGCAGAATTAGTTACACTCTGCAAAAATCTCCTCTAACCCTATATCTTTAATAAGGGTGGGAAGTGGACTTAGCGGACATAGAGGACTAAGTGGACAGAGTAGATATAGGGTAAGGGAGAATATTGGGGTTTTTGCTTTGAGTGTTTACTACGGTTACTGGGTTTACTGCGTTTATTGGGTTTACAAAATTATCGGGCAAAAAAAAGGCAGGCTTTTGTTAAGCCTGCCGTATATTTTCGGGTTATTTGATCAAGTCACGCAGCATATTTGTATAAGGAACTGCTCCGCCTTTTTCGTAACCGAGTTTTTGGATAATATTTCCAGCGCTATCAGTAAGGAATAATGTCGGGAAGCCCTTCACGCCGTACTTTTGTGCCATCTTCATGTTATAGTTTTCTTCGCCGGCAGAAAGCTGGGTTTGTTTGGGAAAATCAAATCTTACCAGAACGAGGTTTCTATTGGCAAATTCCACAAATTCAGGTTGTGAGAAAACCTCATCAGTAAGTCTGTGACACCAGACACACCAGTCCGAGCCGGTGAAATTGATAAAGATGGATTTTCCTTCTTTTTTAGCGATCTTCTGGGCAATTTCAAAGTTTTTCTGCCAGATAAGTCCCTGATCATCTTTCCAGGTAGCATTACTGGCGTCAAATTTCCAATCCAGTGATTCCTGAAGGAATTTGACATATTTAGAAGCTCCGCCCTCACGATAGCCGGTCTGCAGCACAACTTCGCCGCTGGTATCAAGAATGATAACTGAGGGGTAGCCCTGGATATTATACTTTTGCTGCTGGGCATCGTTATAGGTTTTTTGACTTTCTGACAGGATAGCTGCACGGGGGAAATCAAGCATAACCATGACCATATTTTCCTGCACATAATCCTGGAAAGCTTTTTCTTTGAACACTTCAGATTGTAGTTTATCACACCAGCTACACCAGTCAGAGCCGGTAAAAAATACAAATACATGCTTATCAGAAGCTTTTGCTTTCTGTAAAGCATCTTCAATATTAGTAAGCCAGTTAATAGTCTGAGCTCCCAGGCTGAGAGCAACAAGCAGAATAACTGCGATGGATATTATTTTAAGACGCATTAAATTTCAACTCCGTTATTAGTAATTATCGAATTGATAGCAGCTGTTTTCGCGAGCATGGCATATACTCCGCAGAAACGTTCTTCAGCGACGGTAACTGCTTTCATTAGTTTTGCATTATCCAGGTTTTCGCCAGAGAAATTATATTTAAGCTCAATCTGGTCATAAATCTGGGGATGTTCAGAAGTTTTATTAGCAACTACCTCGACATCCATTTTATACTCCGTAATTCTCATCTTTTTCAGGATACCAACCACGCCGAAGGAGCTGCATCCGGCTAAAGCAGGCAGCAGCAGCAGCATGGGACTTGGTCCCGTATTATTTCCGCCTTTATCTTCGGTAGAATCGATATTAATTTTGTGTCCAGCCAGATCTGCTTCGAAGCTGACGTTACCTTTCCAGGTGATTTTTGCCTTATTTACCACGTGCTAATTCCTTTTCTCTGAGTACTTCGTTATAGGTAGTTAAATAGATCATAACATGGTTGAAGATTTCTTCCATATTCTCGGAAGGGAATTTTTCGATAAGTTTTTTCTGGATACTAACCAGGTCATTTACAGATTCACCGGCAGTTCGTTTACCTTTATCAGTGATTTTTGCCAGCCAGCTGCGTCTGTCCCTGCGTGAGGGGAATCTTTGGACTAAACCTTTCTCGACGAGAGTGTCGATCAGGCGGGTAATTCTGCTATGGGAAACATTCAATTTTTCGGCAATATCATTCATACAGATAGCAGTATTCAGGTCATGCAGATATTGCAGAAGATCACATTCAATACGACCCAGGCTTAGTTGTTTACGGGTCATACTCTCTCTTTTAACGCATAGTGTATTGAGTTCTTTACTCAATTTCGTGAATTTTACCAGGTGCTTTTCCATATTACCTCCTCACTATATCTCTAATAGCTTTTTTAGTTTATCTTTATCAAAACCAATTACAGGATAATTATTGACCCAGGTTTGCGGTACCCCCCGCTGTCCACTTTTCTTAATCATGTCACGCATAGCTATCGGGTCACTCGACACGTCTATTTCTTTAAATCTGATCTTATTTTCTTTGAAGTAAGTTTTCAGTTTTCTACACCAGCTGCAGGTAGGTGTAGAAAATAATATGACATTTTTACTTTTCATAACTATCTCCTTTATCATACTACACCCTATAGTATAATCAGAAAATAATTTTCCCCAAAATAAATTATTCTTTCCGCAATAATTTCACTAATGAATTAATAAACACAGTACAACTTTTGCAATTGGCGATAATATTTCAAGAAAAAAATATTCTAAAAGCGAAAAATAATTTTTGAATCTCTGCTGAATCCCTATAAAGGCTTATGGTTTAATGGATTCCAGGAGTTTAGAGACGATTTTATTACTATCTAATCCTTCTGCTTCAGCAGCAAAAGAGACCAGAATCCGATGTCTAAGCACAATATGAGCGGCTTTTTTCACGTCTTCGATAGAAGGAGTAGGTCTGCCGTCCAGAGCAGCGCGGGTCTTGGCAGCAATAATCAGATATTGAGAAGCACGGGGACCAGCCCCCCAGCTAACCCAGGTTTTAATGTAGTCGGGGCAGTTAGTGTTTCCGGGTCTGGTGGCACGAACAAGATTCACGGCATATTCCATTACATGGTCACTAACGGGAATTTGTCGGATGAAATTCTGGTATCTAACGATTTCCTGGGCATCGATAACTTTTTTCACCCCTGTTTCCCGGTTGACAGTGGTAAGTTTCACGATGTCCACTTCTTCGCTGTGACTGGGGTAATCGATGAGAATATTGAACATAAAGCGGTCAAGTTGAGCTTCTGGCAGGGGGTATGTACCTTCCTGCTCGATAGGGTTCTGGGTAGCCATCACCAGAAAAGGTTTATCAAGCTCAAAAGTGTTATTTCCGGCAGTAACCTGATATTCCTGCATAGCTTCGAGGAGGGAACTCTGGGTTTTGGGAGGAGTTCTATTAATTTCATCAGCGAGAATGATATTAGCAAAAACGGGACCTTTAAGGAACTGGAATTGTCTTTTGCCTTCGCCGGGGATTTCAGCCAGGATTTCAGTACCTGTGATATCGGAAGGCATGAGGTCAGGGGTGAACTGAATGCGGCTGAATTTCATATCCGTAGCTTCTGCCAGGGTGGAGACGAGCATGGTTTTAGCGAGCCCGGGAACACCTTCCAGCAGGCAATGTCCGCCTGCAAATAGAGCCGTAAGGAAGTTTTCGATAACCTCCTGCTGTCCGACTATTGTTTTATTGATTTCATTAGTAATCGCCTTACTGATGTCTTTGAGACTTTCCAGAGTCTTTGCCTGTTCATTACTCATTTTATAATTACCTCACAACTATTATCTAATTTCATTATTCTTTCTGGAGACCAATTCATAAAACCTCAGTTTTAAGGCAAGCAAAGAAATTATTCCGCATAAGAAAATCCAGATAGAAGTAATCAGGTGAGAGAATATAACTGCTGCACTGGTAAGGTTTTTATCGATACTGAGGGCGAAGGAAAATATAAGTACCCACAAAAACTGATTAGAGCCGATCTGGGCAGGAGGTGTAGGCAGGATATACGTTAGATTCATCAATGTGTAACCAAAGAGAATCCTGAAATAGGTAGTTTCCGCCCCAAAAGCTTTGAAGACAAAATACACATATAATGCTTCGGAAAACACTGCCGCTAAAGTGATAATATAGATCAGGATATATTCCTTTATCCTGCCGTGCATTATCCCCATACCAGCGACGAAATCTGCAAAGAACTGCTGCAGACGCGCACGCCAGGCAAATGGAGCAATATTTTGCAGAACTGTGAGAATCCGGAGTGCTTTCTGCTGGTGGTTAACTGCAAAAAAAACAAAGAGCAGTAATAGAATAAAAATAAGCAGGAGGAGAATAATAATGATCATTAGGGTCTGGTTGATCTTCACAGTCAGCAGTGGAATCAGGATAATGATGAGCAGGATCGGGAACAGATCAGTCAGTTTATCAATAAAAATAGATGGCAGGCTTTTGGCAATGGCAACATTATTTTTATCTTTCAAGATTATGGATTTAGCCAGTTCCCCGGCTCTTACAGGAATAATGTAATTAACCAGCATACCCGTCATAAAAACTTTGAAGGCATATATCCCGGACATTTTAAATTCGGGATTCAGGATAATTTTCCAGCGGAGGCTGCGGAGTATATATGCCAGAATATAGAAAATAGAGAACAGTGGTATAAGGCTGAGGTCATAATTTTGGAAATATGTCAGTAAAATATCCCAATCAACCATATTCAGCCAGATTATCAGGAAAACCAAGCCCAGCACAATACCTATTATGAGGTTAAGTTTATTTTTCATTATCAGTTTTTACGGGCGATGATGTATCTGTGATGAGACCAGAACTGCTTAAGGAATTTTGGCAGGAACGAATCCTCTATGAACATATAACGCCGCACCTTATTCTCTAAATCAGGGTCAGCACCGGCATACCAGGCGAGCATAGACCAGAGCCATTCGGATTTCTTTTTACTGTCCACTTTAATACCCAGTTTCCTTTTCAGGTCATCAACCGGCAGGCAGGTATCGGGCCAGGGAGGAGTATCAAAAACTCCTTCTTCCAGGATTTCCAGACCGCGAGTGCGTAATATTTGTCTGATTCGTGGCATTTGCACCCAGCGGGTATCAATCTGATTATCGCTGAAGAATTCTTTATCAAGGAAAAATTTACGTAAGGGGTAGCCAGGCTGCCAGATATTATTTACGGAAATCAGCACCAGATTGCGAGAGAGCTTTATCATCCGGTCTATAATGCGGTCAGCATCATGATAAAACCAAAGAGCAGCAAAATTCCAGACCAGGTCATACTTCTGCTCTTTCAGGTCAATATTACTCATTTCTGCCTGAGGACAGAAGTATGTTTGCAGTTTGTGCTCAAGATTCAGCAGATGCCAGTAGCTTTGCACCTTTTCCAGCCGGTGTTTATCACAATCCACCAGTTCTACATCAATATTCTGCCGGGCAAAATAAACGGAATTAATACCATCCACTCCTGTCATGCCATAGAGCGGATATTCCAGGATTCGCTTAATATCATAAGACTGCAAAAGTCTCTGAAAAATATAATTCAAGCGGAAGCGTTCATATACAGTTCCCAGTCCTTCGTCATATTGTTCAATTAGTGTTTTTTGCTCTGCTTTCCTTTCTTGTACCATTCTATTGTACTCCTGATCCCGGTAGTAGTTTCTATATTTCTTAAATTTAAATCCTGATAGGCAGCTTCCACATCATAAAACCAGCTTTTGCTGAACAATTGGAACCGGCAATGCCAGGTTTTATTTCCAATCATTTTAGTAAACTTCTCAGCTTTCTCAAAGCACCAGTTTGGGACGATAAGTCTCCGATTGAATTCCCTGCTTTTGAGCTCGTGATTGATAACATCAGCCAGCTCCAGCAGGCTTACCGGATTACGGTCAGCAATATTATAAATTTTACCAGCTTCAAAATCTGTAATAAGCAGTTTCTGCACCGCTCCTATCAGCAAGTCAACATTCGCAAGATGAATCAGCGGTGGCTTGGCAGGCAGCACAATCAGATTTTTATCAATCATCCTGATCAGGTTATAGGGGAAGCCAAAGTCTCCGCTGCCATAAGTAATTGCCGGTCTTATAATCACAGAATTTAATCCTCTCAGAACATAATTTTCGATAATGGCTTCAGCTCGGATTTTGCTTTGATGATAGAGATTATCAGCAACTTTCCTTGTCTGCTCGTCAGGTGGTAAAGATTCAGGTACAGTGCCAAAAACTCCTACAGATGAGAAGAAAATAAACTTTGCCTGATTTCGCATGGCATGCAATGCTAATTGTTCAGTCGCGAAGATATTTGCTTTCTGATAATCTTCCTTACTGGTTTTCGGTCTGTTTCTGATTGCTCCAATATGGATGATATCAGTATCTTTCCTGTCAGCTAATACCTGTCTCAATTTAGGGATATTTCTCAGGTCTAATTCCAGTATTTCTGCTTTGTCGGATAATCCAGTCAGTCTTTTTTTAGTGGTTTTAGGGCGAACCAGCAAGGTGACATTGTAATCGCGAAAATTGAGCTGCTGCACAATTTTATTGCCAATGAATCCGGCAGCTCCGGTAATTAATATATTTTTACTCATATCCGGTAAAAAACCTTTTAAGTTTATGCCAGAGAGAAACAGGTTTCCCGGGCAATCTCCAATGATTGATCAATTCTATTTTATCTGCAGTGCCAATTCGGGCAGGATTACTTTCAAAGAGCATTTCTGCAATTTTATCTCCGTAGTGCTGACTGACGAAATTATAAGCTTCAGCCAGAACAGACATCCTGTGATCACCATGATTATCCGAAGCAATGAAATGAGCAAAACCCCTATCCAGGAGCCAGAGCGCTGTATGATGAATATTTCTGCCATATTGTCCCAGCAAACTGCCGGCATTTATCTGCAGATAGATATCATGGTGCAGAAAATCTTCTGCCAGTGAGGGGCTTTTAATAATATTGGAATATCGCTCAGGATGTGCCATTATTAATTTGTATCCGGCTTTCTGAAGCTGATAGGTCATACTGAATATATCTGAAGGCAATTGCTGCAGCATGCTTTCAAACAGAACATAGTTACTGTCACCCAGAGTAAGATTCTCTGCTTTCACAGTTTCAACTGCCTGATTATCGATAAAGAATTCGCAACCCAGTTCAAGTGAAATATTCACACCGGCAGATTTGACTTTCTGCAGCAGGTTATCAAATACGGGTCGAGTAGCTGATCTAGTATTATTATACAGGTTTCGCATGAAATGTGGTGTGAGATACACTTTATTTGTACCTGCCTGAGCCATGATCCTGAGCTGTTCCAGTGTTTGCTGGATAGAAGAGCTGCCGTCATCTACACCGGGCAGCAAATGAGAGTGAATATCAATCATATTCGTCTGCTGTGATGAATTGCCTGGGCAAATTCCCTGATCAGCCGGGTATCAAAACCTTCTTCTAAAACATTGCCGGTAACCACAAAATCTGCTCCGGCAGCTGCTTTCTGGGCAGCAATATCCGGTTTGCGAATTCCACCTCCCACGAACAGGGGAATATTAATATCAGATTTCACCTGGGAGATCATGCTGTTTGATATGGGATTAACGGCTCCACTGCCGGCATCCATATATATTATCCGCATTCCCATATATTGGGCTGCTAAAGCATGAACTGCGGCAATATCATCCTTGGCATGAGGGATCGGCATACTGTGGCTCATATACTGCACTGAAGAATTATTTCCACCATCAATCAGAATATAGCCGGTGCCAATCGCTTCCACACCATATTTCTTGATCAGCGGAGCAGCTCGCACCTGTTCTCCAATCAGCATCTGGGGATTTCGGCTTGAAACAACAGAAAGCAGCAGTAGAGCATCTGCATAGCGAGATACAAAATTGAAAAGCCCCGGGAAAATCAGAACCGGGATTTTTTTTACTGCTCCCTTGATGATTTTCAGATTGTCTTCAAAGCAGTCATTATACATTAAACTACCACCAACCAGGATTCCATCTGCTCCATTTTCTTCACTTTTACAGGCATATTCACGAGCTTCTTCCCCGCTCAGATTATCGGGATCAAGCAGACAAAAATAATTTGCCTGCTGCTTTGCCATTTCAATCAGCAATTTATAGGTTTTCATAAAAATTTTCCTAAAGAGAATATTATCAATAACACAAACATATCCAGTTTCATTAACTTAGAAACATTGTGATAGATTTTTTCTTCATTTCGAGAAACTACGATCCTGTAGAATACCAGCATAGGCATAACAACAAAAAAGAGCAATAATATAAAAAGCGCATCAGATATGCCCTCAGTTATAAAAAGATAGGCTGTGAAGCCGGTTATCGCCAGTACAGGGATCAAACAAAGCCGCAGCACTTTCCCTTTTTCCCAGCGGATAGCAAGCGTGCTGGCACCAGCCAGACTGTCACCTTTGACATCTTCCAGATCTTTCACGATCTCCCGCAAAAATGTATAGAAAAAGGCAAAGAAAGCAATTATCAGGCTGTTACTGAAATTTCCACCCGCAATACCACCAAAAATGAAACAGGAAGCAGACGCATAAGCTACCAGCAGATTACCAGTAATGAATTCCCGTTTAAAAAAAAGAGCATATAAAAAAAGGAACATGGAATTGATAAATGCGATCAGCAAGCAGATAACACTCCCGGTGAAGTAGGAAAATATGATGCCGGTCACAAATAAGGCAATACTGTACAATAAGGCATTTCCGGTGCTCATGCCTCCGGAGGGCAACACTCTTTCCGGCTTGTTCACTTTATCAATCTCAATATCATAATAGTCATTCACAGTGTAACCCGCAGCAGCAATGAACATCGCAGACAGGATAGCTGCAAGTAACCGCCAGAATTCTATGGATATCTGATATCCAGGGTATGTGGCTCCCAAAGCCACGCATAAACCTACGAAAATAAAATTTGCCGGTCTGATTATTTTTAGATAGCTCAATACTCAATGTTTCCTATGGTAAACGTTCTTTAACCTGATTGATAAATTCAACCAGAACTTCATTGCCATCCATGTTTTTTATGTGATTATAACAATCACGCAGAAGTTTCTCAGCAGTTTTTTTGGCTTTCTCAAGTCCGATCAAACTAGGATAAGTAGCTTTGTTACTTCGTATATCTGAACCCGGTTCTTTGCCAAGCACTTCATAGGTTCCCACTTCATCCAGAATGTCATCAACTATCTGATAAGCCAGACCCAGGTTCAAAGCAAAGTTACCCATGGTAATTGTCAGATTTCCTTCCGCATCATTCAAGGCACATGCCATTTCCATTGCAGCCTGTAATAAGGCACCAGTCTTTTTCATGTGGATATATTTCAGGACATTAATATTTATTTTTTTATTCTGAGAGATCAAATCTACTGCCTGACCGCCAATCATGCCCCGCGTACTCAGCGAACTTGTTAATATTTCAATACATTTGATAGCATGAGCGTTGTTCTTGATCTCTGTTAAAACTTCAAAAGCTTTTGTGATCAGGGCGTCACCTGCCAGAATAGCTGTAGCTGGAGAATACTTCACATGCACTGAAGGCAGCCCTCTCCGCTCCGGTGAATTATCCATGCTGGGCAGATCATCGTGGATCAGCGAGGCAGTGTGCACCAGTTCCAGAGCTACTGCTGCCGGCAATACCCGGCTCAAGCGGTTCAAGTTCTTTCTGCCCATTAGAATCTCGTAAGTAGCAAAAAACAGGATAGGTCTAATTCTTTTGCCTCCGCTGAATACAGCATAATTCATAGCTTCGCTCAGGCTTTGTGGATATTCATCCCGCGGGGGAAGATACTCCTTCAATCCTGCTTCCAACAGGTCTGTTCTGCTTTTAAAATACTCTTGAACTAACAATTTATCACCTCACTTAGATTTTCAATGGTAAGGGTACACGTTTGCCGTTTTTGGCCGATTCATACATTGCCAGAATGATCTCAAGTGACTTTCTGCCTTCCCGACCATCTGTCTGCGGTTCACCATTACCATGCAGCACTTCTACTACATTTCGTAAATAACCCTCATGTCCAAAGCCATAAACGCTGGTGGGATTTGTATCGCACTGCTGGATCAGCTTGTCATCATCATCATAATCTCTAAATTCCCAGTGCTCTACCTTATTAACTGCAATACCGCCGATTTTTACGGTTCCATTTTTTCCCATCACCGTAATTGAGCCTTCCAGATTACGTGGAAATATGTTCATAGTAACTTCTACAGTACCCAGAGTGCCATTACGAAAACGAATGATCCCGGTGCCCATGTCTTCCGTTTCTATGCTGTGATCCAAAGTGGCTGTCATGGACATCACGCTGTCCACAGGACCACCCAGCCACTGAATAAGGTCCATATAATGAGAAGCCTGATTCATAAAGGCACCACCATCAAACTCCCAGGTGCCTCGCCATTTCGCCTGGTCATAATAACTCTGAGGACGCGACCAGCGAACTGTGGCATTCAAACTGAATATCTTGCCAAATCTGCCTTTATCTATCGCCTGCTTTAATAATTGGATTGCCGGGTTCAATCTGTTTTGTTTTACCACAAATAGTTGAACCTGATGAGCATCACATTCCTTCACCAGTTCATCAGCTGAAATCAGACTGATACCCATTGGTTTTTCAGTAATCACATGAAGTCCCTTGCGGGCTGCCTTGATGCCCATCTCCGGATGCATTCCGCTGGGAGTGCAGATCAAGATGGCATCAAGCTGCTCTTTCGCCAGCATCTCATCATAATTTGTATAAGCAGTTTCCACGCCATATTGCCTGGCAGCATCTTGTACCCGCTGCTCAATTATATCACAACAGCTGACGATTTGAGCTCCCTCTATTTCTGCAATTGCCGAAAAATGCTTACTCGATATACGACCACAACCTACTATTCCAAATCTTTTTATTTCCATTTGATCAGTTATCCTCCATTTTTATAACCTTAGACCCTATATTTTATATTTGTCTTATTGTCAACTCTTTCTTATTCAAACAGGCATCCCCCCCGGAATTAATCGGATAGGCAGCATCGCATAATTTTCTTCTATACACTAATCTCATTAACCACCAACTTCAGTTGGTGGTAAAGATAAACAAACGAAGTATAGTCACTTCAGTGACTTCATCATATATTTAAGTAAGATACAGTGTATTAATATCATAGCAGCACACTTAATTATTATGAAGTGGTTGAAACCACTAACCCTATTTTATGCTATTCTGAA
>JAIPGP010000068.1 GCA_021735645.1 Candidatus Cloacimonadota bacterium | reverse complement strand
GAAACTTGGTAAATCCCTCATCATAGCAGGTGAAAGACTTAAGGAGGTAGTGCTTATTCCAGCTTTAGATTATTAAATTTCTGCCAAAAATTGACAGAATATTAGTTGCAAGGTACTACTGCATAATATGGGTTTAAAATTAATGGGTTAAAATTTGTTTCTATGTGAATTATTTATTATCTTTATCTATCTTCGCATTTCACCTCAAATCACTCACCAGCTTGTGACTATCTAAAAATATCAGTGATTCAATAAATTTTCTACATTCTTCAGAATTCAATAGCTCCATCCTTTATTCTCAAAACTTAACTGCCAAATTCCCGCATCCTCGCCTCACCTGTGAATACACCGGCGGTGCAAGTCTGCAAAGCTAAGTCACATGTGCACCGCTGGCGTATTCCGCAAGTGGGGCGCAGATGACGACCAATATTAACAAATTCCTGCACAATGCCTTTTCAAGTTTACTTTTAAACCACTAATAAAATATCCGCCCTATGCTATCCTGTATCGTAACTTAATCTTTCTAGATTAAGGATTAATACCATCAAATTGGAAAGTTTGATCTACACTACTTCATCAATACACTCTTTCTCAATAGCGGACTCTGCCCCTCTATGTCAAGCCGGAAAAAATACACTCCCGAACTCACCTGCCTTCCGGCATTATCAATCCCCTGCCAGACTACCTCATGCTCACCTGCGGCATACTCAGCATTGGTCAGCGTCCTCACCTTCTGCCCTTTCACATTATATACACTCAATTCCACTTTACCTGCCTGCGGTACATTAAAAGCGATTGTCGTCTCAGGATTAAAAGGATTGGGATAATTACTAATTACACATTTTATTTCTTCAGTTTTAAATTCGTCTGTATCCACCATACCAAATTCAAAAGCTCCCATATCCGGTGATTCTCCCCAGTATTCATCTTCTCCCAGATCAATCAGAACTTCTCCCGCGTACTCAAAATATGCTGTTCCGGCATCAATACAGGGAGAATTCTGCTGCAATTGATAGCTGCTATTAGCAGGATCGACAAATAACGGATTTTCACTAATATTACCCTCAAGCCAGTTTACGTTAAGTTCATAGGGGGCAGCAATAGCTTCCAGACCTCCATTAATATCAGAGCTGGTGACAGTAAGGGAACCAAAAGTAAAGGGTTCATAGAAATAGATTTCCTGTGGCTCATTCCCCCACATAATCGTATTTATCAGAATAGGTCGAACAAAGAAACTACCGAATAAGCCTCCACCATCCTGACTATAATTACCGGCAATAGTGACATTTATCAATATCGGACTTGATTCACATAATCCGATACCACCACCATATGTAGACGAATAATTATTTACTATTTTCACATCTTTTAACCTGGGATGACCAGAAATCATATTATCTCCAAAACTGTATATGCCACCTCCTTCGACAGCAGAGTTATTGGTCACAGTCACGTTTTGCAGAGTCAGGGCAGAATTATTCAGGTATATTCCACCTCCATAATCAGCATTACCTCCGGTAACAGTAATATTGGCTACAGTAACGTTTTCTCCGCCAGTGAGGCTCATTACTCTGGCACTACTTTCTGCATCCAGGATTACTGTGCCTTCATCTATTCCAATTATAGAAACATTATTAAGAGAATTTACCGGAAAGAATTCCCCATTTGTGGAAGGGCTGTAGATGCCCGTATCCAGGAAAATAGTGTGCGGTTCCATTTCTGAGACGATCAGGATTGAATTAGCATGCTGAATAGTTTTCAAGGGTTCATCAAAGCTTGATCCGTTGTTATTATTATCACCACTAGGAGAAACATAAAGATCGTAATTTACCTGATCGTAAATGCTATTTAGAATATCAAAAGTTAACTGTTCGAGATGTATAGCATAAAACTCAGTGGGATTCATCACTGTAAAAGTATCCACAATTACATTACAGGTGCTCACGGAATAAATATCACTTCCTATTCCTTGATTTAAAACATTATTTAAATAGATATTGCAACGGTTCTCTAAATCAAAAGTGAGGCAGGAACCATTTGTCTGAACAAATCCCCCTCCAATTTCAGTAGCGGTATTATTCCTGATAGTGACATTTTCCAGATTAATAGTGCTATACTCACAGTAAATACCTCCCCCACATTCAGCATTGTTTTCTGTGATGATCAAGTTCTGGAGATTTCCTGATGAGTCATAAAAAGCTAACCCGCCACCATTTTCTGCTGCGCCACCAGTTATTTCAAGGTTTGAGATATTGACGGTATCAGTATCCTCAAAATCAAAAACTCCTGCCGTGCCTTCTGCATCAATAATCACGGAATTCTGATTTATTCCAGCTATATTAACATTAAATGGCAGAAGCACGGGAAACCTTTCTCCATTTGAGGAAGGACTATAAGTTCCATCTGCCAGATAGATTGTATGCGAGGTAGATTCTGCCTGGATAATTGAGCTGGCAAAATATATATTTTTTAGTGGTTCTGAAGGTAATAAGCCACTATTATTATTATCCCCTTCGGGGGATACATATAGATCAGCATCTACCTGACCCAGGAATCCATGCAGAATATCAAAATCAAAATTTTCCGCAGGATATGCCTGAATCTCCGTGGGAAAAGCAACTGTAAATGTATCAAGACAGGTTTCTAAAAATACTTCACTATATAAGTCACCCCCCTGATTGCGATAACTAACATAATTCTGGTAAATACTGCAGCGATTTTCAGTACAAAAAGATAGGTCTGAATCCTCTTCACAGTAAATACCACCGCCGTATTCAGCAGTATTGTATTTAATAGTTACATTTTCCAGAAACGGCTCAGAGCGATCACTGCAAAATATTCCACCGCCCTTGTTTCCAGCCAGATTCCCTTCAATAACTAAATCTGACAAATCAGACTCGGAATTATAAAGATAAATACCACCACCATCTTCCTCAGCCACATTATTAAGAATTATCGATTCTGCAATTTCAGATTCAGATGTGAAGTAACAAAAAAGCCCCCCGCCATCTCGTCCTGAATAATTATTTCTTATATAAGCATTAGTAATTTCAGGAAATGAATGATCTTCCAGGTGTATTCCCCCTCCTCTAAAGGTAGCAGTGTTATTGATAATACTAACATTATTGATAACAGGGCTTGCAAAATCATAACAGCATATCCCTCCTCCGCTCGCTGCTTCATTACCTGTAATTACTAAATCCGATAGCGTGGGACTGGCATTCAGGCAATATATTCCTCCACCCCGAATTGAGGAACCCTGGGTAATAGTAAAACCTGTCAGCAAAGCAGCATTACTTTCATTATTGGCAAATGTTACTACATTGCCATTCCCATTTCCGCTAAGAACAGTCTGTGAAATATAGCTTGTATCCTGAGTTGTAAGAAAAAGAGAACCTACTGTAATCTCCTTACCTCCAAAAATTACATTTTCTTCATAAGTGCCTGGTTGTACAATCAGGACATCGAAAATTTCAGAGTCATTAATCCCATTCTGGATTGTATTATACCATACTCCTGTTGTTTGATTTAATACTCGCGGAGCTTCTATATAAATGTAATCTTCTTTAAGTGTAATCGATGTCTCACCCGTAATATCGTTATAAACTTCCAGCCTGATACTATACACACTCATTTCATCGTAAATCGCAATTGGATTCTGAACAAAGCTGTCCGTAACTCCATCATTATTAAAATCCCAGAACCATTCAGTCGCTTCACCTGTGGATAAATCTGTTAACTGAACTTCCAGGGGAGCACATCCTTGTCTTTCATTAGCAGTAAATCTGGCATACAATTCCTCTCCTTCATATTCGTAATTACCCAGATCGGGTGCTATACCAGAATAGTGATTTCCATTTAGATTGCTGATAATCTCTCCATCATATTCAAAATATGCCACTCCGGTATTTATACAGGAAGACTCAATATCTAAGCTGTAGTCTCCATTGCCGGCTTCGTGAAATGAAGGATTTTCCGCCTGATTCCCCGTCAACCAGTTTAATGTCCCATTATTATTTGTTACTACACCATCAAATCCTCCCTCTATATCAGAGTAAGCTACAGTAACTGTTACCCGTGGTCGAGATTCATGGAAGTATAGCTCTTGAGGATAATCATTCCACATCAGGCAATTAACCATGATCATGCTGCTGGATAATTCACATAAAATCCCTCCGCCATTCTCAGAAGTAGAATTGTTTGAGATCGTTACTCTATTTAGGGTCATATCTGAGTGGGAATAACAGTAAATACCACCCGCACCTTCATCAGCATAATTATCCGCAATCAAAACATTGCAGAGAACCGGCGCACAAGTAGACATACAATGTATCCCTCCTCCTTTTGAAATTGCTGTGTTATGCAGAATTTTCACATTTCTTATTATTGGTGCTGAATTATTCCAGATATACAATCCTCCCCCATCGAATGCAGTATTATCCCTTATTATTACATCTTCTATAATTGGATTGGAGTAATGAGAACAGTAAATCCCACCTCCCCGATTAGATGCCGCATTATTCATTACCTTCAAATTGATCAAAGTGGGACTTGAGGCGTTGTAACAAAATATTCCCGCCCCAAAATTATCAAACCAATCATCACTACTTGCTAATCCATTGGTGATAGTGAAACCGATTAATATTGTATTTACTGTTTCACCATGATCAAAGGTGACCACTCTCCCAGTCTGATTGCCATCAAGAATCGTTTCACTTATATAAATTGTATCCTGAGTTGTATAAAATAGTGATGCAACAATTATTTCTTTACCATAAAAAATGATGTTTTCCTGATAAGTCCCGGGGGACACCAGGATAATATCACCAGAAACTGACTCATTTATTCCTTCCTGGATCGTCGCATAATCTTCTGGAATATAAATTGTCTCTGCCCCTAAACCGATAAACGGAATACAAAACACAAAAATCATTAAATTCCTCATAAACTCCTCCAAATAATCATAACGCTCCCGTTAACAATGTTAACCAAGTTAACCATATTAACAAAAACCACACTATTTGATCAACATAATCTTCTTCATAGCACTCGCTTTTTCACTCTGCAAACGCACCAGATATACTCCCGAACTAACTAATCTGCCGTTCTCATTCCTGCCATCCCAGACCACCTGATTAATTTTAGATTTTACATTTTCAATGTTCCATTTGCGTAAACGCTGCCCTTTTATATTGTAAATGCTTATCTCTGCCTTCTCTGTGCCCTCTGCCTGCCACGTCGTAGTACCACGAAGACTGGTGGTGATGGAAAAAGAAATTGTCGTCTCAGGATTAAAAGGATTAGGATAGGCATTAATTTTCAATTTTACATTATCAATTTTAAACTCGTCAGTATTGACGTTTCCATATTCATAGCACCCCATATCAGGTGCCACACCATAATAATCTTCTTCCGCCAGATCCACCAGCACTTCTTCATTCCATTCAAACCAGTCAATCCCGCTATCCACGCAGGGAGAATCTATCATCAATTCATAATCCCCTGCTTCAGGATCCACAAATAGAGGCTCAGCATCAATATTCCCATCCAGCCATTCATACTGCCCACCTTCAGGAGTCTCTATACCTGCACTTCCACCTTGCAGATTGCAATATGCTAGCACTACCGGCTGATCAAAGTCTGCCTCCTGTCCAATATAAATCTCTGCTGGTGAATCATTCCTGCTGATGCTGTTCACCATTGTCATTGTAGAATTTCCATCAATACATATACTTCCGCCTGCCAGGGCGTAGTTATCAGCCAGCGTACAATTTATCAGCACTGCCTTTGAACTGTCTACACAGCAGATCGCTGCTCCCGCATACTCCCAGTCAATCTCCACCTGGTTACCCGTTATCTCGCACTCTGTAAGTCTCACCTCAGAATTCGAGCCGCAATATATTGCTCCACCTCCAGTGTCTGCTGTATTATGAGAAATTTTCACATTATCCAATTCGCAGAGTGAGTTATTCACCAGATTCAATCCACCACCTACATAACCACCATAATTATCGCTGATAGCCATATCTTCCAGCCGCACATCACTATCATCCAGATAAATTGAACCCCGATATACCGGCCAGTACATACCATTTTCAGGATTGGCATTGATAATTGTAAAACCACTCAACACAACATTATCGATCCTGGAAAAATAAAAATGATTATTATTGCTTTCAGCATCCAGAATCGTCTCCCCTGCTCCTGCTCCCATAATATTCACATTATTCACTCCCATGATTGGAAATACTTCACCACTATTTGCTCCGCTATAAGTTCCTGCCCCCAGATGCACAGTACGCTCAGTATCCCCAGGATTGATTATTCTAATTGCCTGGTCAACCGTCTGCAATGCCTCTTCTGCTGATAAACCACTATTGGCATTATCCCCCTCAGGTGATACATAAACATCCGCATCCACCTGATCATATATTGAATTGGCGATCTCAAACTCCAGAGCATTTACCGGATACACATGAGCACTGGTAGGATTGAGCACCGTAAAAGTATCAAGGCATACGGTCTCTTCAATATTCATGATATATAAATCATCTCCCACTCGGGCAGAATTATTATATACACTGTTCAGGTTTTCTGAATTTATAGATAAACCATTACATGACCATAATATTCCACCTCCCAGTGTGCTGGAAGTATTGTAGCGGATGCTATTACCGGCAAGCGCAATATCAAAATTAAATTCCTCTGTATCACTCACTCCACCTCCCAGTGTTGCCGTATTGTATTCCATGATGTTATCTATGACGTCAACATTATAAGATTTAAAAAATGATAGCCCTCCGCCCCATAACGAACTGTTCTCCGCTATATAATTATTTTCCACTACTCCATAAATTGCACCTGAGAAACATATCCCTCCACCATCAAATGACGCTGTATTACCTGTAATAACATTGCCGGAAATTGTCGCCATTCCATTCGTTCCCAATATTATACCACCACCTTCTTCTGTTACATTATCACGGATAAGATTGTCTATTATCGAAGGATTTGAACCATAAAACGCACATATCCCGCCACCATTATCCTCAGCTATATTATCAGCTATCAGATTAGCTTCTATCAAAGGACTGGAATCTGAATTGTAAAATATTCCCGCTCCACAGCCATTATGATTAGTGAAATTATAAGTTAAATTATGGGTTATGATATTATGACTGATTGTAGGACTTGCTCCATTGTTGCAGCCAATTGCTCCACCCCAGACGGCAATGTTATTAGTCAACCTGCAATTTGAGATCATCACATTTGAGCAACTGTCAACGAATACTGCACCACCTGTAATCTCTATATCCAATTCCCCTACTGCTTTCCCATATTCCAGAACGCAGTAGCTCAGCTCAGACATTTCATTATCATCGCATAAATAGTCAAACCGGATTCCACCCCAGCCGCCATCAGGTATTTCTGTATTGCTAAACCCCGTAGTATCTGCAACCGACCATAATATACTATCCATATAAGCACCCGCCGCCAGAAGACGACCAGACACATTCAATTCATAATTATCACTAAAAATCACTTCCACTCCCGACTGTATCGTCAATGTCTCACTATCATTTATAAAAATATCACCGTCAATCATATATGGAGAACCGCTAATAACCCAGAAACCATCAACTGCTCCGCCTTCTACATGAGTCTCACCCATGAGTCCCCAGCAAACTACTAACAAAATAATCCCAATAAATGTCTTTTTCATAAAGCACTCCCATAAATTTTAAATATTCTAACCCTTCAATATAAATTTCACCTGCAATTATCACATTACGAATCATTTGTAGCATAATTTGTTCCATATAAAAACCAGAATTCAGCTGCCCGTCCTAAGTCATACGTGCACCGCTGGGTATTTCCAGGGGCGCAGATGATGACCGATTCTCCATAACTCGCCTGGCGGATTCCCGTGTCTGCGTCCCACTTGTAAAATACACCAGCGGTACACGTCCACTCACCTGGTCACATTACATTTTCTCCGTGCCCTCTGTGCCCTCTGTGCCCTCTGTGGTGAAAAAATCTTACATTACATTTCTACTGTACCAATATAGTATAAATGCCTTATCTCACCTACCGGATCGACACATTATCACGGATAATGTACTCCAAATCTCTGTGCCCTCTGTGGTGAAATAAAAATTCTTACATTATACCTCACTCTACGATGATTTGCAGCTATGATTCATCAAGGTATTCAGTTTTTCCCTTTTCCTTCCTGATTTGCTCAAAATAATACTTTATTGCATTCTTACCATAGCCGACAATTTCAGCACTCGGAATTTTTAAATTATTATCATAAAAGATGATATATCCTTTTTTCCACTTATTTTTGTACCGGATTTCCATATTAAATTCAGTAATCCACTCCGGTAATTCTTCAATTGGATTACTCCTCAAGTCTAATGTTGTTAGACTCTGTAATGATTGCAAAGGTGCAAGATCAGTGATTTTGTTTGAATTTAAATCTAATGATGTCAGGTTCTGCAAGGATTGCAAAGGTGTAATATCAGTGATTTTGTTTGAACTTAAGCCTAACGATGTCAGGTTTTGCAATGATTGCAATGGTGTAAGATCACTGATTTGATTTTCTCTCAAGTCCAATGATGTCAAGCTCTGTAATGTTTGTAATGGTGTAAGATCAGTGATTTGATTTCCATCCAAGAATAATTTTGTCAGACTCTGTAATGATTGCAATGGTGTTAGATCAGTGATTTTATCATAACCCAGGTCTAATGATGTCAGGTTCTGCAAGGATTGCAAAGGAGCAGGATCAGTGATTTTATTATAACCTAAGTTTAATGACCTCAGACTCTGCAATGATTGTAAAGGAGCAAGATCAGTGATTTGATTAAAATGTAAGTGTAATCCTGTCAGGTTCTGCAAGGATTGCAAAGGTGTAAGGTCTGTTATCCGATTAGCTCCCAAGCGTAATGTGTTCAAGCCCTGCAATGATTGCAAAGGCGTAAGATCTGTGATTTTATTTCTACCCAAATCTAAAAATGTCAAGCTTTGCATTGATTGCAATGGTGTTAGATCACTGATTTGATTAATATCCAGGTCTAATGATGTCAGGCTCTGCAATGTTTGTATCTGAGTTAGATCATTGATCTTGTTAAATCTCAAATCTAATGATGTCAGATATTCAAAATTTCTTAAGATTTCTATTATACTGTTTATATCAGTAAAATCTTGGCTTTGTAAAATCAATCTAATTACATTTTTGTCTTTATCTAATTCATACCCATTTGAAAAACTATTATCCTTTACGTCTTCAAATTTAATTCGCAAAGATTCAACAAGTAGTTTAATTCTCTCCAGATCTGTCATAATTTTCTCCTCAATTTTTCATATTCTATAATAACTTCTTATAATTTCTTAAGTATCATTTGAAATCTATCAGTTATTTACGTGCAACACTGTCAATAAAAAATATCCTTGAAAACTATATAAACTGCACCTAACCAAATCGCGAACTGCAATTCTTAACCAAAAATGTGAACCAGAAAATATTAATATCATTTAAATTTTTCAGTGTATTTTAGCGAATTTCGCGGTTAAATAATCTTACATTATATTCCTCTGTGCCCTCTGTGGTGAAAAAATTACATTCTCTTACAAAAACTCCGTCAGATATTCTCTTGTATAAAGATTAAACCCTGAGAGTCGCGGATGCTTCATCGTTCTGCCTTTCTTTCGCCAGATAGCTTCTGCCTGAGCTTCCCAGTCTGCTTTCTGCTCTTCGCTCAAGGATTGCCAGCTATCACCCACCTCTGCCATTTTCTCATTAAATATTCTGGTCTGTTCATTGACCTGATGATCATAATCCCGCCGGTGATATAACCATGGTGCCTGCCTGCTGCGGTCTTTATGCTTCAGGTTGGGCAGTTCATAGAGCACTTCTTCCCCGCATTTCCCCTCCAGCGAACACAGCCAGTTACGTTTGCTGCGCAGTCCGCGTCTATAAGTTTTCAGACTCTCATACTCAGGTTCAGCCAGCGTAAGTATTTCCTCCAGATGAGCTGCCAGCCAAGTTTCATAGCTCTCATCCAGATCACTGTCACTCACCACAAAACTCCGCTGACAATACACCTCTCCGGCAAAGTAGCAGTCCAGCGTATATTCACCAGTCTGCTCAAAGCTGAATTCCACTTCCGTACGTTTGCCCAAAACCCGCTTCTCACCCACCGGACTGCTATTCCAGACCAGTTTATACTCGCCCCTTTCGCGAATATAAAGCACAGTTTCACCCCGGAATTTCCAATCCCCAGCCGGCACTATATATGGAGTATAATAATAGAGTTTTTTGACAATTGCCGTATAATCATTATTATTAGGATTAGTTACTGTGCAGGCAAATTTGCGAATCCATTCGTTGCGGATAGTCAGTGGTGTCCGCTGATAATAGGACTGGGGCTCGTAGGGATATTTCTCCTGTTCACCATTGCGCTTGGTGCGATATACCACCCCTTCCAGCTCACCGTGGATTTCAAAATGACGCACCAGGTAGGTGAGTACATTAGTCTCTTGTGGTGCTGCTGCCATAATATCCTCCCGTTTTTAATAAAATTTAAATAATTTATCTCCTCTGCCAACCAGAAATTTCCTAAATCCCAGACCAGGATGGTCTGGATACAATCAAAACCCAGAGCAGGATGCTCTGGATACGCACTCCCGCCACAACGTCCACTATGTCCACTAAGTCCTCTGCGTCCACTCAAAGTGCCAAAGCTGTGTCACAACTCAACCCAATCTAACAGAATAATGTCAGATTGGGTTGAGTTGTGACACAGAATAGGCGATTTAGGGGAGAAAGTGGTTATATGGTGGGCATATAGGTCATATAGGTCGTATAGGACTTATAGAGGGGAATTTTGTGTTCTTGACAGGTGATGGGAGATTTAATTAATTGCTCGGACTATAGAAATATGTAGATAAAAATAAAAACAGGAGGTTTGATGAGTATCCCGATTATGTGGTATATTGCACCAGTAAGTGCAATAGTAGCTTTATTATTTGCCAGGTATTTTTTTAATAATGTCAAGAAGCAGGACCCTGGTACAGAGCGGATGCAGGAGATAGCCGGTTATGTACGCGAAGGTGCTTTTGCCTATCTTAAGCAGCAGTATAAAGCTGTAAGCATCTTTTTTGTTATTGCATTTATTGTTTTTAATCTGATGGCACACTTGCTGCATGTGCTGCACTGGTTAGTACCTTTGGCATTTTTAACAGGTGGATTTTTTAGCGGACTTGCCGGCTATATTGGCATGAATACCGCTACCATGGCATCAAACAGAACAACTGCAGCCTGCCGCACAAGTCTTAATAAGGGCTTGCAGATAGCATTCCGCGCTGGAGCAGTGATGGGACTGGTAGTTGTGGGACTGGCATTGATAGATATATCTATCTGGTTCTTTATTTTGAATAAAGCAGGAATGGACCTGCATATAATTACCGTGATCATGCTTTCGTTTGGTATGGGAGCTTCCACCCAGGCATTATTTGCCCGTTTAGGTGGTGGCATTTATACAAAAGCAGCCGATGTAGGTGCTGATTTAGTAGGTAAAGTGGAAGCCGGAATCCCGGAAGATGATCCTCGCAATCCTGCTACTATCGCTGATAACGTAGGTGATAACGTGGGTGACGTAGCTGGCATGGGTGCCGATCTTTATGAATCATATTGCGGTTCTATCCTGGCAACAGCTGCTTTGGGTATGGCTGCCTTTTTGCAGGCAAAACAGGCTAATCCTTTGGTTTTACCTGATATGGCTATTCAGATGGTGACTGCACCTATGATCTTAGCCGGTATCGGTATTATCCTTTCTATCATTGGTATTTTCCTGGTTCGCACCAAAGAAAGTGCCGGACCAAAGGAATTGATGGCTGCACTTAATAAAAGTGTTTATGGCAGCTCCGTATTGATCGTGATCGCTGCATTTTTTGTAACTAAATATATCCTTCCCTCAGAAGTTGTGAATACTACAGGAATTTTCATTTCTGTTGTAATTGGACTGGCTGCCGGAATCCTGATCGGTTATTTTACCGAGCGTTATACATCTGACCATTATAAACCTACCAGGCGCATCGTGGAACAATCGGAATATGGCCCAGCGACTGTGATAATTGAAGGTATTGCTGTGGGACTGGAAAGTGCTGCTTTACCTCTGGTGATCATCGGTATTGCCATTATCTCAGCATTCACAGTAAGTGGCGGCTTCTCGCAGGGTATAGAATTCGGACTTTATGGCATCGGCTTTGGTGCTGTGGGTATGCTGGCAACTTTGGGTGTTACATTGGCAACTGATGCCTTTGGACCTATTGCAGATAATGCTGGTGGAAATGCTGAGATGGCTGGACTTCCCGCTGATGTACGTAAAAAGACAGACTCTCTTGATTCTGTGGGAAATACTACTGCTGCTACAGGAAAGGGCTTTGCCATCGGAAGTGCTGCCCTGACTGCAATGGCACTGCTGGCTGCCTATCTGGAAGAGATCAGAAATGGTCTGCATTTGCAGGAAATCCCTGATCTAGTGATCAATTACACTGATAAAATAAGTGAAACCGTGCCAGTGGCAACGGCTTCCATTGCAAATTTCATTTCTTATTATGATATTAATCTGATGAATCCCGGATTCTTAGTGGGAATTATCTTTGGAACTATGGCTGTATTCCTCTTTTCATCTATGACCATGAGAGCTGTGGGACGTGCTGCCGGTACTATGGTAGGTGAAGTAAGACGTCAATTCAGAGAAATACCCGGTATATTGGAAGGTACTGGAACTCCTGATTACAAAAGATGCGTGATGATCTCCACAGTTGGTGCCCAGAAAGAAATGGTAGCACCGGCAATGGTGGGTATTTTCACACCTGTTGTAGTGGGACTTATTCTGGGCGTACCTGGCGTATTAGGCGTACTGACTGGTGGACTGGTATCAGGCTTTGCCCTGGCGTGCATGATGAATAATGCCGGTGGTGCCTGGGATAATGCCAAGAAATACATAGAAACCGGACAGAAAGGCGGCAAAGGCTCAGAAGCCCATAAAGCCTGCGTTACCGGTGATACTGTAGGCGATCCCTTCAAAGATACTACAGGTCCTTCTATCAATATCCTGATCAAGCTGATGAGCATGGTGTCTATCGTGTTTGCAGGACTGATCGTAGCTGTGAGCCCGCATGTGCAGAGCTGGCTGGGGATAGTTAAATAGTGAGTCGTGAATAGTGAGTAGTAAAAGCACGCTTTCGCGTGTTTAGAAATAATAAAGCCCGGATGCTTGTCCGGGCTTTTTTTATGTAGCTTAATCATCCTTGATTAAGTATAATAGCTTCATCATCCTTGATTAAGTATAATAGCTTCATCATCTTGATTAAGTATAATAGCTTAATCATCCTTGATTAAGTATAATAGCTTCATCATCTTGATTAAGCTTTGCAATATCAATCAGGGATGATTGATCTACATTAGAGATATAATTGTTTTTGAAATAATATTACTTGACTGTCATAATCTTAATTCTAAATTTTAATTACTTAGAGATTTGGAGGATATTATGTTAGAAGTTGATGAAAAGACAAACATTGAAAGAGTAGAAAAAGTTAAACGGAAAATCAATGAAGATTTTGTTAAAAAGGGTGCAGAAAAAATCTCAACTGAGGATATTGAGCGTATAATATCGAAATCTGATAAGATCATTGCAGTAGTCAGGAAAATACCGGTTCTTGGAAGATATATTGAGGACGTTATTGTGATGACACAATTGCTGACAGACTATATAAATGGCAGCTACAGGAATGTACCCTGGTGGGTAATTGCTTCTGTTACGTTTGCCCTGGTATATCTGATCAGTCCTGTTGACCTGATACCTGATGTTATCCCAGTTATTGGCTATGTTGATGATGCTTTTGTTATTGGTGTATGCCTTCATTTGATTGAGAATGACTTGCAAATTTATCAGGAATGGAGGATTAGTAATGGCTCGTAAAATACGGAAAGATGCTAAATTAGGTTAGGTTTTGGAAAGAGCAGGAATACCCAAAGAAAAACAAAACGATGTATTAAAATCAAAAACAGGGAGAAACGTGCGAAAAGACGTAAAGATTGATACTTTAAGAAAACGAGCTGAGAAGTAATTATATTGATATAGGGGGCTGTTTCACAGCCCTCTTTATTGTATCCAGACCATCCCTGGTCTGGGTTTCTGTTCCTTCTAAGATAATAGATAACGCATTATTATACAGAAACTTATCTTTCATTTCAATTTTCATGGTCTCCAGACCAAGACCAGGATGGTCTTGATACGATGGGGCTGTGAAGCAGCCCCGCTTAATTCCATCAAACTGGAAAGTTTGATCTACATTGGCTTTCCAACTCTCTGATATTTTTTTTGTAAACATGGTTAACCGGGTTAACCGATAGAGGATTAGGGTTGTGGGAATATTTCCGATTTAGAAATCAATTATGAATTATTTTACTTGACAGGAAATATTATTTAAGTAAGTAAAGATTAATACTGATTTACCCGGAAGAGGAGATTATGTGTCAGAAGATATGCCTTTGCGGATTATTATTGTGCATTTTGTTAGTTTTACAGGCTAATGAGAGTACTTCAAGAATTACCATAAATGTACCAGAGGATTATCTGTTTATTCAGGGAGCTGTAAACGCAGCAGAGGATGGAGATATTGTTCTCGTAGCACCAGGTACATATCTTGAATCCATAGATTTCCTTGGTAAAGCAATTACAGTAGCATCGCTCTATTACACAACTCAGGATACGAGTTATATTGAATCCACAGTTATAGATGCTTATTACAATGATTGTGTAGTAAAATTCTGCAATTCAGAGACTTCAACATCAGTTTTAAGCGGTTTCACGCTGACCAATGGTTTTAGCAGTTCAGGTGGTGGAATCTACTGCCTGCAGGCAAGCCCGATGCTTGATCATCTGAGGATTTATAACTGTTATGCCAATACTTCTTCAGGAGGTGGTATTTACTGCGAGCAGAGCAATTCAATCCAAATGGAGAACCTGCTAATCAGAGATAATACGACGACAATAAATGGTGGAGGACTATTCTTGCATAACTGCTCGGATGTAACTCTAAGCAATTCAGAGATAAGAAATAACAGCGGTTTTGAATTTGGTGGTGGGATACAATGTATTAATACAACTCTGGGATTAGAAAACGTATTAATTTCTGATAATACTAGCCGATTAGCAGGAGGAGGGATATATGCTCAGGCGTGTGAAACCATCACAATGCACAATTGTGTTGTAACAGCTAACACTGCTGACCCTGATCTTATTCCTGCTTATTCATATGGTGGTGGAATATATTTTCGTGATGAAGGCGAACTTATTTTAGACAATGTAGATATATTATTAAATACAGCCGATTATGGTGGTGGGTTATTTTTGGGCTATAATCCCATTACAGAAGCGACTTTGGATAGCGTTCTAATCGCTGGTAATGCTGGTAATATCTTCGGTGGAGGGATTTTCAATAGTAACGGGAATTTACATATTTCAAACAGCGGGATATCAAATAATGCCAGTGATACAGGAGGTGGAATCTTCTTTATATCTTGCCAGAACGCCTATCTTGAAAATATTGTAATATCTAATAACAGGGGGATGTCAAGAGGAGGCGGGATTTATTTCAAAGATTCATACGCCTTCCTGTCAAACGTAACAATCACAGCAAACCAATCTGAATTGGGGGGAGGGATATTTTTTCTCAATTCCAATCCTGATTTCAGTGCCACAAACCTGTGCAATATATATCATAATAACGTTGTACTGCGAGGTAATGGCAATGAGCTTTATTCTCTGGAGCCAGTAACAATAGCCGTGGATACATTCACGGTTCTTGAACCTAGCAGTTATCATATTACTGATTTGAATGCTATTGATATTTCTATCCAGACTGGCTTAATAGAGCAGGTAAATGCAGACCTTTATGTATCACCGGATGGTGATGATATGAATAGCGGTTTGACAGCAGAAGAGCCATTCAGGACGATCACTCATGCCTGCAACTGCCTCTTGCCACAAGATAACGAGCCCAGGACTATTCATCTGGCAGAGGGAACCTATAGCTATCAGTCCAACCGGGAGAGATTTCCAGTTAGTCTGCCTGATAATGTGATATTAGAAGGAGAAAGTCAGCAGAATGTAATTCTTGATGCTGCCGGCAGTAATAGTGTAATGACCTTCTACAATACTAATAACTGCCAGGTTAGTAGTATGATTCTTCAAGGGGGTTATGCTGAACAGGGTGGGGGAGTATATCTGGAAAATTCGAGCCCGGTATTCAGGGAAGTTACGATCAGAAACAATATTGCCACGGAATCTGGAGGAGGAATATATTGTGATGAGATGTCATCACCCCACCTGGAAAAAGTAACTATTGTTAACAATTCCTGCTCGGAAAATGGAGGGGGTATCGCCTGTGATTCTCAGTGTTATCCCTTATTGATAAATGTAACAATGGCAGATAATCAGGCAGAGATGGGTGGAGGAATTTATTGTGATGTGGAAAACTACCCTTTTCTGGTTAACTGTATTTTATGGAATAACCTTCCGGAGCAGGTATATTTTGCTGCCAACCAGGATTTGGAAAATTATATAACTATTGCCTGGTCAGATATTGAGGGTGGTGAAGAGGGAATAGTCACAAATAGCGGAGGTTACGTTAACTGGCTGACTGGAAATCAAATTTCAGATCCTGTTTTTTTAAATCCAGAAACTGATTATAGCCTTACAATTGACTCTCCCTGCCTTGACGCCGGTACAGCGTATTTTGAATATGATGATGAACTGCTGATTGATCTTGACCCTGATCAATATTATGGTAGAAGACCTGATATGGGAGCCTGGGAATATGAAAACGTCAATATTGACGAATTTAAAATTGAAAATGTAAAATGTAAAATTAGTAATTATCCTAACCCCTTTAATCCTGAGACAACAATTTCCTTTTCCACTGTAGAGGGCATAGAGAACGCAGAGATAAGCATTTATAATATAAAAGGGCAGCGTTTACGTAAATGGAAAATTGAAAATGTAAAATGTAAAATTAACCAGGTAGTCTGGGATGGCAGGGATGGGATGGGGCAATCGGTAGGTTCTGGAGTTTATTTTGTGAGTTTGCGAAGTGGAAGTAAGGAAGTGATGAAGAAGATAATGTTATTGAAATAGATGGTATTGAATTGAGCGGCTATTGAGTTAAGATACTGTACTCAGTAGATTGACTTAAGAAAGGGTTGGGGCAAGTGTACGTCCTTAAGTCGATCTGATGGGTACATCATCTCAACTCAATAACTTAGCGGAGTTGGGGCAAGTGTGCGTCCTTAAGTCGATCTGACGGGTACATCATCTCAACTCAATAACTTAACTGGAGGAATTATGAAGCAGATTTTGGTTTGTTTACTTTGTTTAAGTGGTTTATTATTATTGGCAGAAACAATCTATGTACCTGGAGATTATGCCAGCATCCAGGAAGCTATAGATTTAGCAATCGATGGAGATTTGGTTTTAGTATCATCTGGCACATATTTTGAAAATATCAGTTTTCTGGGAAAAGAGATCACTGTAGCATCACTTTATTATACAACCCAGGATCCTGAATATATCTCTGAAACGATTATTGATGGTGGTGGAGCAACACATGTAGTTTCCTTTGAAAATGGTGAATCTGAGGAATCAGTTATTTGCGGCTTTACAATTACAAACGGAAATGCCGCAAGGGGTGGTGGAATTACTTGTGATAGTTCCAGTCCGCTTATCTCTGATCTTATCATCACTGGCAATGTTGCCAGCACTTATGTGGGTGGTGGTATTCATATAGTGAATAATTGTAATATCCAGTTGCAAAACGTTATCATAGAAGATAATATTGCCGATCATGAAGGTGGAGGTATTTATCTATATAATAATTGTGACGTCAGTCTGGTGGGAGTTACTATTAGAAATAATGATGCTTATTGGTGTGGAGGCGGCATCATGATAGGCAGCAGCAGCCTGTATCTGGAAGATGTATGCATCCAGGGAAATTTTGCACCGGAAGAAGGAGGAGGTATCTGCTGTGATTCCGATAGCGAAATCACATTCAGTGCTGATAACCGCAGCAGTATTTATCTGAATCACAGCAGTTATGCCAGCGATATTTATTCTGATGTGCAGATAGATGTAATCATAGATACTTTCACGGTCAATGAACCAACCTTAATACAAGCGTATCCCCTTGAGAATTTCAGTTTTGATATTCTGAATCCGTTATATGAATTGATATGCAGTGATCTTTATGTATCACCTGACGGAAATGACGATAATAGTGGAACCAGTGCCGAAGACCCGTTGAAGACGATTTCACTTGCCACCACAATCATTCAGGCAAACTACCCTAATACACTCACTGTCTGGGTTGCTGATGGCACCTATTCACCTTCTACTAATGGGGATATTTTCCCTATTGTAGTGCCTGCAAATGTTACTCTTTCCGGGGTTTCTATCGAAAATGCAATTCTTGATGCAGAAAACACTGCCGGAGTTCTCAGTTTTATGGAATCAGATAATGGCGGAGCAAATAACCTCACAATTACACATGGTAGATCAACTTATGGCGGTGGCATTCTCTGTGAATATTCTTCTCCTCTTCTGGAAAATCTGATAATCGAAGAAAATACTAATCTGGAATCCTATTCTCAAGGTGGTGGTATATATTGCTGTAATTATTCCAATCCGGTGATAAACGAGGTGCTAATCAGAGATAATACTACAATTTATGGAGGTGGAATAAGTTGTGAATATGTATCCAATCCTGTTATTAATAATGTGATAATTGATAATAACAGGGCAATTTGCGACGGTGGTGGTATGAATCTTAGTTTCAATTCTTCTCCTTCACTTAATAATGTGATGATTACCAGCAATCAGGCAGGTGGTAAGGGAGGTGGTATCTCTTCAATCCATGGCTTGGGAACACTGGAAAATGTGGACATCAGAAATAATCAAAGTACATCAGATGGAGGTGGAATTTATCTTTACTCAGGAGAACAACTGTTTTCTGGAGTAAATATAACTAATAATCAGGGAGCTGCCGGAGGAGGTATTTATATATCTAGTGCAAATCCGATTTTTGATGCAGAAAACCTTTGCAATATTTATCTAAATAACTCAAGTTATCGGGATAATGGCAGCGATTTATTCTACCATGGTAATGATGATATTATCGAAGTACTTGTTGATACTTTCACAGTTATGAACCCCACTGAGTTCCATGCCTGTCCCGGCAATATGTTTATTTTTGATATCCAAAATGCGATTTATGAGCAAATTGACAGCGACCTTTATGTATCACCTGATGGAGATAATTCAAATAGCGGTACCTGTCCAGAGCAACCTTTTAGAACTATTCTCTATGCAGCTATGAGAATTCAGGTAGGTGCTGGCAATCGTCACAATATTTATCTGGCTGATGGCACATATAGTCCCCTTACCAATGAAGAGTATTTTCCGATAGGTCTGCCTAGTTATGTATCACTAATAGGTGCTGGTCAGCATAGTACTATTTTAGATGCCATGGGTTATTCAGGAGTTATAGCTTTGAATGAAGCAGACAGCGTCTATATATCTAATCTCACTATCTGCAATGGTGAAGCAGAAAACGGTGGGGGCATTAAAAGCGAATCTTCCTCTTTGAGCCTAAATAACGTAATGATAGCTGGAAATTATGCAGAATATTCTGGAGGAGGTATTGATGTGTGCTTTAGCGGATCAATTAATCTTACAAATGTGACACTGCATAATAATTGCGCTAATCGAGGAGGTGCTTTTTACAGCTACCATAATAGTACTAATAATTTGGTAAATGTTACTATTACGAATAATTCTGCTAATGAAGGAGCTGGCATTTACAGTTTTAAATCTGATTGTAACCTGGTCAATTGCCTGCTTTGGGATGATATATATGATGAAATACTATTCCGTTCTACCTGGATACCTTCATTTCTGATGATAGCTCACACTGATCTGCAGGGCGGATATGACAGGATTATCACTATAGAGGAGTGTGTAATAGACTGGCTGGATGGGAATATTGATAGTGACCCCTTATTCACTATACCCGGAACCGATTTCTCTCTATCAGAGAATTCTCCCTGTATTGATGCAGGTACTGCTTATTTTGAATATGAAGGAGAAGTTTTAGTTGATCTAAGTCAAAATGAATATTGTGGAATCGCTCCTGATATGGGAGGTAATGAATATGAGGGGAATACTGTGATACATTATGGTGATATTAATGATAACGGAGTAGTAGATAGTTATGATGCTTCCCTGATTCTGATGTACGTAGTGGGGTTTGATCCGTTGCCTGAGCTTGACCCACTGCCCTGGTCAGACTGGCGTGTGGAAAGAGCAGACGTAAATCTTAGCGGTGATATTGACGCTTTGGATGGGGCTTATATATTACAGTATGTTATAGGGATAATCAGCGAATTGCCGGTAGTTGATAATATGCGGCTCACCGCCGGAGGGATCACAATCTCACATGATGCAGAATATATCTATCTTAATAGTCAGAATGCCATTTTCAGTCTCGAATATGATATAAATGCCGAAAATCTGATTTTGGATTTACAGGAAGTGATAAATGATGATTGTCTTTATAACTATAATGACAATAAGTTTGCTTTGATCAGTGCTACCGGGATCGCAGGTAATATTGTCAGGATACCCTATCAGGCAGAAGGTCAGGAAGCGTGGAATGTGCACTTTCAGATAAAGGATAATGGAAATTCTTATGACCTGGAATATCAGCCGGAAGATATCCCGGAATTGGATAGGTTCATTTCTATATATCCTAATCCCTTCAATCCCTTAACAAAGATATATTACACCACAACGGATGACTCACAAATAACAGAAATCTCTATTTACAATTTGAAAGGTAGAAAAGTGAAAACACTGCTAAAAAAGAAAGTTAGTAAAGGTGAACATACTGTTTTCTGGAATGGAGAAGATGATTCCGGCAATCAATGTGCCAGTGGGATATTCTTCTGCAGATTTACTAATGGAGCAGATATTCTAGTGAATAAGATCACTTTGTTGAAGTAGAGGATATTACTTTGGATGTAGGTCAATCATCCCTGATTGACCATTAAGAAATGATTAATCAAGGATGATTAATCTACATCAAATCAGGATAATAATTCAGAAAAAATTGACAGGTTTTATTGAATTATGTATAAGCAAAAAAAGTCAATGAGGATAAAAGATGGCAGATTATCAGAGGATATTGCAGGGCAGCGTGAATTTGATCGAGCGGAAACTGCTTGAGGATATCGAGCTGGAAGATGTGGCAGAACATGCCGGGCTTTCTTTGTATCACTTCATGCGGGTATTTGCCGGATTCACGGGCTATACGCTGAAGGGATATATCCGCCAGAGACGGCTTTCTGAAGCTGCCAGCGAAATATTATCCAGTGAGACATATATCTATGATCTGTCAGAAAAATATGGTTTTACCACAGTAGAAGCATTTATTCGGGCATTTAAGAAGCAATTTAAACTTACGCCTCAGGAATATCGCAAGCAAAATCAATTGATATATTATATACCAAAAATGAGAGTGCAGATCTGCCTCCCTGATCAAGGAGGATTCATGGTGAAATACCAAATCAAAGAAATGCCCCCGTTAACCGTAATAGGAAAAAAGCAGAAAGTGAGAAGCAGTGAGACTTCTGAAACTATCGACCGGATGATCGCAGAATTCCGGGAATTAAACCATAAAAATAATTTTACCAGAGATGAGACTATTGTGGGAATCTGTTTTCATGATCCCAGATTTTTTGACCAGCAACCAGCTCCGGAGGATGAATGGTGGTATATGATCGGCTATCTGGCCAAAAATGAAGATAATGTTCCCGAAGGCTTAGTGAAATATCAAGTATCAGCCCAGCGTTATGCAGTATTCACGCATCCGGGAAATCTGAGCAATCTGGGCAAGACATACCGCTATATCTGCATAGACTGGATCAGCAGTGTGGATCATGAATTTGCTCCGGCAGATGAGCTTAATTTTTATGATAACCGGTATAATGCCCAGCAGGCAGACAGCTCGGAATATGAGCTCTATATTCCTATCTTGAAGTAATTTTTCTTAATATTCACAGGAACGGAGAATTCTCCGTTCCTGTGCTCCATATAGGTCAATCATCCTTGATTGACCATTAAAGAAATGCTTAATCAGGGATGCCCCGTTCCGGTGTTCCATGTAGGTCAATCATCCTTGATTGACCATTAAAGAAATGCTTAATCAGGGATGCCCCGTTCCGGTGTTCCATGTAGGCCAATCATCCTTGATTGACCATTAAAGAAATGCTTAATCAGGGATGCCCCGTTTTGGAGTTCCATGTAGGTCAATCATCCTTGATTGACCATTAAAGAAATGCTTAATCAGGGATGATTAAGCTACATAATATACATTTTCATTGACAAATAAGCAGTTAATTTCTTACAAAGATGTATGTCAAAATTAGAATACAAGGAATTTTATCGTAATAGTCTGCCACATTATCAGCCTGAAGGGGCGGTTTTTG
>JAIPGP010000067.1 GCA_021735645.1 Candidatus Cloacimonadota bacterium | reverse complement strand
ATAAAGCCTTAATCAGGATGATTAAGCTACATTAAGATTTAACTCCCACAGCATCATTAAAACTTGCTGTTTCGCCCTTATGCTCTTCACTTATAACTTTACCTTAACGCTGATCTTGCAACTATTGAGTCCTGCCTGATTTCTCCCGTTCAGACCATCGTCTCACGATTCATAAATGTTAGGAAATGTTAGGAATGTTAGGAAAATGTTAGGCCGTAACTATATGCGATTATATGAGTTATAGTATATCCTAACATTTTTGCCCCTTTTTTGAATATATATACCCCTATTTTTAACTTTTTAAAAAAAATACGACTTTTTTCACTTATACAGATTTTTAAGTTCCTAATTACAACTTCAAAACTATTAACGACTAATCGAAGATGCCCCATAGCTTTATGCGAAGGGGGTACAACCTACAACTAACTACCCTCATCTCCCATCTCCCTTTCTCCCATTTTTCAATTCCATCTCTCCGGCATCATCGTTATGGTTATCGGGAATGCAGGATATATATCCTAATATATTTTATTACCTTAGCCCAATAACCCGCATTCTGCATGGTAGATGTTCCAGAGGTTTCTGGAGGCTCGTAAAAGTTTTTGCTTGCCTAACTTAGTCACTTTAAAAGTATTTGTAATTAATAAAAAATTACTCGGAAATAGGGGGATTGTATGAGGTTCAAGATCATTTTTTTGTTAATATTGCTGGTGCTGGCTGTTTGCATGCAGGCAGCGGTGGAATATTATTTAGAGATCAATCCGGGAGCAAAACCCGATATTGAAAAACTTTCACGACTGGTTTCAATTCATAAAATTGAGGGGACAAAACTATTTGCTTATGCGAATGAGCGGGAACTTGCAAAGTTAGGTGAAGCAGGTTTCAGCTATATTATTCTGCCTCATCCCTCTGAAGGTTTTGCAGCAGAAATGGCTGCAACAAAAAGTGAAATGCGGGATTGGGATGTTTATCCCACTTATGATACCTATATTGATATTATGAATCAGTTTGCAATTGATTATCCAGATATCTGTGAAGTTTATTCTATTGGTCAGAGCACAGAGGGCAGGGAGCTAATGGTAGCTCACATCGGCGATGATCTGGGTGAAGATGATAATGAGCCGGAATTTTATTATATGGGTCAGATACATGGCAATGAGCTGGTCACCAGTATTCTTTTACTGCACTTAATAGATGATATGCTGCAGGCTTATGGCAGTGATCCCCGCATTGATAATATTATTAATGAAATAGATATTTATATTAATCCCGTAGATAATCCGGATGGGTTGTATGCTGGCGGAAATAACACCGTGAATGGTGCAACCCGCAGTAATGCCAATAGTGTTGATCTTAACCGTAATTTCCCCTGCTTTGAAGATGGTCCGCATCCTGATGGCAATGAATATCAGGTGGAGACGCTTTTACAGATGGAATTTGCTGCTGAGCACAATTTTGTGATGGGTGCCAATCTGCATAGCGGAGCAGAAGTAGTTAATTATCCCTGGGATACCTGGAGCACATTGCATGCAGATGATGACTGGTGGCAGCAGGTGAGCCATAGTTATGCAGATGCTGCTCAGGCGGTTTCACCTGCGAGTTATTTTAATGGATTCAATGACGGGATCACAAATGGCTATCAATGGTACACCACAGCAGGAAATCATCAGGATTATATGAACTGGTATGAACACTGCCGGGAAGTAACCCTGGAACTGAGCGATGTTCAGATGTTACCCGCCAATCAATTGCTTGATCATTATATCTGGAACCATGAATCCATGCTGCGTTATATAGAAGAATGCCTGTTCGGGATCAGGGGAGTAGTTACAGATGATTGTGGTAGTCCGCTTGCAGCCGTTATCAGGGTACTTGACCATGATATGCATCACAGCGAAGTATTATCTGATCCGCATAGTGGAAATTACCACCGACCTATTTATGCTGGCACCTGGGATATTGAGATTTCTGCCTGGGGCTTTGAGAGCCAGGTTTTCCAGAATATCAGCGTTGGTCAGGATGAGACAGTGATTCTGGATGCTACTCTACAGATAGCAGCTTTGGGAGAATTGAGCGGTGTAGTGATTGATGAGACTTCTGATCTGCCAGTGTTTGGAGCCTGGGCTGTACTTGCTGATACACCTCTGGAAGAAGTGATGACCGGCAGCGATGGTGCTTTTAATCTGGCAAATATTCCCATAGGTGAATATGAACTGAATGTGTATGCCTCAGGTTATATCTCAGCAGTCTATAACGTAGAGATCACAGCGGGAACGAATGAGATCGAGTGCATTTTACAGCCTTCTGAGGCAATCAGCTTTGAGTCTGGTGACCTGCCGGCTCAGTATGATTTCAGTTGCAGCGGAAATGCCAATTGGTTTGTAACTGATGATGATGCACATAATGGCTTATTTTCGGTTCGTAGTGGTGATGTTGATGACCGGGAGGTTACCAGGTTGATATTGGTAGTTGATCTGGTGGAAGCTGGAAATATTGATTTCTGGAAGAAAGTATCTTCAGAAGAAAATTATGATTTTCTGAACTTCTATCTTGATGGCAGTCTGGAAAACAGCTGGAGCGGTACTTCTGCCTGGTCAAATCATAGTTATGATCTGACAGCGGGGGAGCATACCTTTGTCTGGGAATATGATAAGGATACCTCAGTATCCAATGGCTCAGATTGTGCCTGGATAGATGATATATTAATCAGCGGTTTGCCTGAAGTAGAGCTGGTGTATGGTGATGTGGATGATAATGGTGAAGTAGGGGCTTATGATGCTTCGCTGGTTCAGCGATATTTTGTGGAAATGTATCCCGGTGCTGCTGCACCTCTACCCTGGCAGTATTGGCGTCAATTACGGGCAGATGTAGATGGAAACGGCAGTATTGAGGCTTATGATGCTTCTTTGATATTGCAGTATTTTGTGGGTATGATTGATCACTTTCCCGTAGAGGAGCTTGATAAACAGTAATTTTGGGCAAAAAAATATGCGGCAGGAAAAATGGTGAAAAAACCTGCCGCAAATTAAACCAGAATCTGACTATTACTTAAACAATTTCCGTTCCAGATAAAAAATATTTTTATTATATTTTCTATATCGTCTTATTTCAGGGCACTATAGGCAGAGCACACTTTTTTTTTACAAGAATTTCAAGCAGAGATTTTGCGCACTTTTAACACTTCATGCGTGATTTCGCACGTTGAATTTCGCTCATTACCTGATCAATGATATGAGAGGGTAAGCATTAGAGGGAAATTTCACTAACATGATAAATGTCTCAGAGAGAGGGTTTTAGATAAAAGTAAAGCGGAAGGAAAATGATGGTAAACCCTCCGCTTCTATATCGTAAGAAGTTAACACACTCCTGTTATACATTAATCGTGCCAGATAGAAATATAAATTTATTGCTTTTCAGGAGGTGAAAGAATTATATTAGTCCTCGTCTGTATAGGGGAAAGGGGAAACCAGGAAAAAGATACCTTTTATTTCTATAACAGCATTATATATGACAAAAGTTTTTAGAGCTTCTTCAATCCGATAATCAATTTCAACTTTAATAATTCTGATTTTTCCGACCGAAAGGTTAGTGAACATCATGCGGATTGCCATAATATTTATTTTCCAGAGCGGATATGATCTCAGCACTTCGTTCCATTCTCTCAGATAGGTAGCATACCCATCTTTGATAAAATAATTTAAGAGCGGATAAGGGAAAAGTTCGACATTGTCCAGCAGAGCTTTTTTGAGGGAGCGATTTCGGTCGCGTGGTGTTGTTCGATATTTATCAGTAGTCTGCAAAAAAATAGAGCTGTAAAAAGCTTGGATTGTATCCAGAGTTCTGGGTTTATTAAACGTTACGAATTTGTGCACGAAAGCAGCTACGCCAATAGCCTGGAAAAAAATAAAAACCCCTATTACTATCCGGGCAGCTAAATAGCGTGGATCACCTTCCGGTGCGGGTAGGATAATCAAGCCAATTATCAGTATCAGACCTGTTATTGCCTTTTGCACGGCTTTTCTGGTCTCTGATTTCAGCGAGATAGACCTTTGAGTTTCAAAGTTAAATCTCCTGTCCAGAGTTTGGACAAGATGAGAATTACAGAATTCTTTTAAACGCTTAATTTCCATTATTTTTCCCTCACCAAAATCTGGCGGTATATTTATATCCTGTCAAGATAAAATAATGCCAGAACGATCAACTCTTTGCTTTGGAGCAGTTTTTCAGTTGAGCAGACAAGCAAAAAAAGACCATTACCAACTATTTTAAATTAGCTGGTAATGGGTAAAAAATATCAGATTCTGATAAATATTTAGAAAATACTATAGGAAAGATTAATTCCCAGGATTTCTTTATAACGAGTTTCATCGAGGATTTCTTTATCGTAGAGCATTTCCAGATAAAGCTTCAATCCGATATAAGAGCTTAGCTTAAAAGTGAGGGTGTTCTTAAATTCCACATCCAGGGCTTTCCAATTATCACTTACATCATCTTCATCTTCGGAGGACAAAACAGCCTGATACAGCCGCAATGAGCTGTCAAACTTACCAGATTCTGCCGGTAATACATACCAGTAAGCAAGCACCATCTCAGCACCGGCATTCGACTTGCTATCAATAGCAGAATTCTGATTAAGAATGTTCTTATAAGCAGCACCCAGACGCATTTCCAGGTTTTGTTTATCCTTCTTGATCAGGTCCTTTCTGGCACCCAGACTGAATGTGAGAGTATTAGGATTAATATAAAATGTTTCTAATGAATCAGATTCATCTACAAAAAAACTTTCCCAGCGGAAGGCCAGGTATGGGTCAACGAATTTATGCAGCGTGAAACTGAGCATATTTTCATAATCTATCAAATCAGTTGAAATGGTTGGTTTTTCCCAATAGAGATCACCTGCCTCATCGCGAATCTGGTTATGGGTTTGACCAAATGACATGATCAGAGTATTTTTGTCATATAGCATGGCATTCAGCTGTTTCTCCATGATAAAATTGAAGCTGGCAGACCAGGCAACATTCCCGATCTCTGTACCAGTCCAGTTATCAGAATAATAGGATTGACTAAGCATCAGGCTGAAGTTTCCGGTTTTCTTCCAGCCTTCAGCGCTCAGGCTCACTGCCAGAACAAGTATCAAAATTAAAATAGTCTTCTTCATTTTCTTCTCCCGCATTATTTTTTCAGATTAACGTCAACCTGCTGAAATGGTATCACGATTCCTGCTTCATCAAAGGCTGCTTTCACCTGTTCTTTCAGATCAAAGTGGATACTCCAGTAATTTGCTGATTCGCCCCATACCCGCACAGTAATATCCAGCGAACTGGCAGCAAAATTGCCTAATCTGACAAATGGTACCGGGTCTTTCAGGGTTAATGGATGTTTCTCGATTACATCAGCGATGATCTGCTTTGCCTGTTCTATATCAGTATCATAATCCACATTGAATACCAGGTCAACTCTTCTGGTTGCCTCCGCAGAGAAATTAGTGATATTATTGTTGGAAATATTGCTGTTTGGTAAAATTATCCTCTTGTTATCCGGGGTGTTAAGAATAGTATTAAATATTGAGATTTCTTTAACGGTTCCCATGATCCCGCCGGTTTCAATGAAATCACCTATTCTGTAGGGCTTGAGAACATTTATCAGTACACCACCGGCAAAATTTGCCAGACTGCCCTGCAGAGCCAGACCAAAAGCCAGTCCCATGGCACCGATTATTGTGATAAAGGCTGTCATCTGAATGCCAACTATCGTGGCACAAGTGATAAAGAGCAGTATCTTAAGACCAAAACTTAGAAGTGAGATAATAAATTTTCTGAGTGTGAGTTCCACATTTGATCGAGCCATTCCCTTTTTCACAAGTTTAATAATCAGCTTGATAGCAAATAATCCTGCTGCCCAGATAAGTACAGCGATCAGAAATTTACCACCATACTTAATGAACAGATCAATTAACTTTTCCCAGTATAACTGGGGGTTTATATTCTCCATAAAATCCCTCCTGTTTATTATATGATATACAAATAATAAATAAATAGCCTGTAAAAGCAAAATATATTGTCCAGAAAATAATCTGAAAACTTGACTAAAGACTGCCTGTGCTTGAGATGTCGTCTTAAAATAATTGGATTGCGGAGGAATTTATGCGGGTACTTCATACCTCTGACTGGCATCTGGGGCGTTCATTATATGGTAAAAAAAGATATGCCGAATTTGAAGCTTTTCTGAACTGGCTAAGCAACCTGATCGCAACTGAAAGGGTTGATGTCCTCCTGGTTGCAGGTGATATTTTTGATACCAGCACTCCCAGTAACAGAGCTCAGGAATTATATTACAGATTTCTCTGTAAAGTCACAACTATTTGCCAGCATATTATAATAATTGGTGGTAACCATGATTCGCCTTCCTTTATCAATGCACCTCAGCAGCTTTTAAAAACCTTGCATATTCATGTGCAGGGCGAAGCTGATGAAAATCCTGCTGATGAAGTTATCCTGCTTGATGATGCCGCTAATACTCCTCTGGCAATTATTTGTGCCGTACCTTATCTGCGGGATAAAGACCTGCGTAAAGCAGAAGCCGGAGAAAGTCAGGAAGATAAAAACAGCAAAATGATTGCCGGATTAGCTGAACATTATGCAACTGTGGCAGATACGGCTCGAAAATTGCAGCAGACTGCCGGAAAAATCCCCATCATCGGTATGGGACATCTCTTCACTGCCGGAGGAAAAACTATTCAGGATGACGGTGTGCGCGAGCTTTATGTAGGCTCGCTGGCACATATTAACACAGAGGTTTTTCCCGATTGTTTTGATTATCTGGCACTGGGTCATTTGCATGTAGCTCAAAATGCCGGTAATGTTGACAGATTTCGCTACAGTGGTTCTCCCCTGCCCATAGGTTTTGGTGAAGCTGAGCAGGATAAAAAAGTTCTAATTATCGATTTTGAAGAGAATAATCTGCTGATAACTGAGCACATTGTCCCCAGATTCCAGAGGCTGAAGCAGATCAAAGGTGATCTGGAATTTATCACGTCTCAGATCAATAATTTGAAAGAAATTAAATCACCTGCCTGGCTGGAAATTATTTATAATGGCGATAGCAGAGCATTGAACCTGAGGCAGACAATTGAAGATGCTGTGGCTGATACTGAGCTGGAAGTTCTCAGTATAAAAAATGAACTCGTCATATCTCAAATACTCTCCAGTCCTCAGCTGCATGAAACCCTTGATGACCTGGATAAAGACGACGTATTTACCCGCTGTCTGGAAGTTAATAATATTAGCGAAGAACACAGACAGCAGCTCTGGCAGTGCTATAAGACGATCCTGCAGAACATGCAGGAAGAAGACGGCAACAGGGAATAAAATATGAAAATACTGAAAATCAGATTCAAAAACTTGAACTCACTGTATGGCGAATGGGAAATAGATTTCTCCTCCGATGCTTATCTGGCTAATGGCATATTTTCGATTACAGGACCCACAGGTGCAGGCAAATCCACTATCTTAGATGCTATCTGCCTGGCACTATATGGCAGAACTCCACGTTTGAAATCTATCTCCAAAAGCAGTAATCAGTTAATGTCACGCCAGACCGGAGAATGCTTTTCCGAAGTTACATTTGAGACCAGATCAGGTACATTCAGAAGTATCTGGAGTCAGCACCGGGCTCGTAAAAAAGCAGATGGCAGTCTGCAAAATGCTCATCATGAGCTCTATGAAGCAGAAAGTGGCAACATACTGGCTTCTCAACTTAAAGAAACTGCAACTCTGATCGAAGAAAAAACCGGGATGGATTTTGACCGCTTTACCCGCTCAATATTGCTCGCTCAGGGTGGATTTGCTGTCTTCCTGCAGGCAAATCCGGATGATCGCGCCCCCATACTGGAACAGATCACAGGCACGGAAATTTATAGCCTTATCTCCGTTAAAGTACATGAACGTCTGAAATCTGAAAATGAAAAACTGGAAATACTGCAAGCTGCCACTGCCGGGATTGAACTCCTTACCATAGAGCAGGAAACTGAACTGGATAATAATATCAAGGAAGGAAAAAAGCAAAAAAGTGACCTGGAAGGTGAAAATAAAACTCTCACCGATAGCATTACCTGGTTAAATAATATTTCTAAATTGCAAAAAGATCTGGAAATCCTGAAAGATGATGCTGAAAAATTAACGGCTGAATCGGAAGCATTTGTGCCTGAAAGAGAAAAACTGCAATTGGCAAATAAAGCCGCTGAACTGGATAGTATTTATGCCACTTTGAATTCCTATCGAACCCAGCAGAAGACCGAAACAGATAATCAGAGAATCTATCAGGACCAGTTACCTGCATTGCAGGTTCAGCAGAAAACCAGGACTGAGCAGCAGCAAAGTGCCATAGAAGAAGTGTTCAAGGCAAAACAGGCTTTACAGACGGAACTTATACTCATCAAAGAAGTACGCCAACTGGATATTATCATCAGTGAAAAGCAAAAAGAATTGAAGAATGTCCAGTCTGAAGCAAAAAAGATTGAAGCAAATATAATTGCAAATCAAGAAAACAAGCAGAAAATAACTGACGCTCAGGAAAAACTAAATTCACAATTAAAAGATATCTCTGCTTATCTGGATAATAATGCCGCAGATAGTGATCTTATAGAAGAATATACCGGTATCAGAGAAAGGATCCTCAGCCTGAAAAAAGCAGATATAGAGCTGCAAAACCTGATAAAATCTCTAACTCCCCAGAAAAAAAAGGCGGACCAGGATCTTAAATCATTTGGCGATCTTCAGGAAAAGAAAAAAGGACTGACTGAAAAACTGCAAGCTGCCCAAAAAGAAATTGAAAAAAATGAAGCGCAAATTTCTATACTTCTTAATAATAGACTATTGCGAGAATATCGCGCTGACTATGAACATCTCCTGAAAGAAAAGGCTTTTATAAATAAGATAAGCAGTCTGGAAGCGGAACGGAAAAAACTAATAGACGAGCAACCATGTCCCTTATGCGGCTCAGAAATTCATCCCTATGCTCTGGGAAATATCCCGGAGATTGATGAAGTCCAGAGGAAAATTGACGATCTGAAAATCTTGATTGATAAAATTGATTACCTGGAAACCCGGAAAACTGAATTAGATAAATCTAATAATGACCTCAAAACAGAGTTGCATGGGCTTGAACTGCAATGCCAGATAGCAAACCAGAAGCAGCAGCAGGCAAAATATGACCTTGATAAACTCCGGAAAGAAATAGAAACAAAGACCGCAGACAATGACCAGATAATAACCTCTGCTCTGAAAATCCTGCAGAAATTTGGTATTAATGAACTGCCAGTAGCTAAGCTGGATGTCATCCTTACGAAAATGCAAAACAGACTTAAACTATGGCAAGCCACACAGCAGAAAATCACCCGTATTAAAGAAGAACATCTTCACCTCAGCTCAGATCTCACTACACTTATAACACTTTATGATTCGCTGATCTCTCAGCAGAAAGATAAAAATACTCAGCTTAATGGCATCAAGACAGAATTCAGGGATTTGAATAAAAAACGCCAGACTCTCTATGCTGATAAATCACCAGATGCCGAAGAACTTCGTCTGACAGAATTGCAGGAAAAAGCAGAATCTGATCTGGAAACTACCCGCAAATATCTACAGCAGACAAATGACAAACTCAATGAACTGAATACGACTATTACCAATCTGCATAAAAGTATTGCTGCCAGGGAAATTACGCTTCAGAAACTGGAACCTGATTTCATTGCAGCCTGTCGGAATGCAGGGTTTGAAAGTGAAAATTTACTCATTTCCTGCCAGATGCCTCCCGCTGCCAGAAATCAGCTGGCAGAAAAGGCAAAAAACCTTGATTATAAACTCACAGAAATATCCTCCCGAAAAACTGATTGCGAAAAAAAACTCACTATTGAAAAAGAAAAAAACTTAACTTTAAGCACTCTGGAAGAACTGCAGCAGAAAAAATCAGAAACTGATACCAGGATAAATGTTATCTCCGAAAACATCGGAGCCTGTAACCAGAAATTAATTGCCAACCAGGCAGCAAAGATTAAATTAAAGAATAAACAGCAGGAAATTGATGCCCAGAAAATTGAATGTAGCCGCTGGAAAATGCTCCATGACCTGATAGGTTCCGCTGATGGTAAGAAATTCCGTAATTTTGCCCAGGGACTCACCTTTGAAATGATGATCGCTCATGCTAATCAGCAGCTTGTTCGCATGAACGATCGCTATCTGCTGGTGCATGATAAACAAAATCCTCTGGAACTCAATGTGATAGATAATTATCAGGCTGGCGAAGAACGCTCTACGAAAAACCTCTCCGGCGGTGAAAGCTTCCTGGTCAGTCTCGCCCTGGCCTTAGGACTCTCCCAGATGGCAAGCCATAAAGTGCAGGTGGATTCCCTCTTTCTCGATGAAGGATTTGGCACTCTGGATGAAGATGCTCTGGAAACTGCTCTCGAAAGTCTTGCCACCCTACAACAATCCGGAAAATTGATAGGCATCATCTCACACGTCCCAGCCCTTAAAGACAGGATCAGCACTCAGATAAAAGTCATCCCCCAAAACGGCGGTAAAAGCCAGATCAACGGACCAGGAATCTCCAATTTTTTTTAGACTATATAAGCAATTGAGATTGTGCTTTGTAGGTACGCCAGGAAGCGTTGTAAGTTTCTTGGAGATAGTCCAACACGGCTAATGTCTTATTCAGCCGGAACCCGCGGAGACGGCTGCAGCCGTAAGACACAGATAGAAGCTCTCCTTGCGGCAGGCAGTGTGATAGCTGTTACTCGGAGATGCGGGTAAAGAGTTTGCGTTTTTTGAGCAGGAGCAGCAGCAGGATGAGAATCAGCAGTGCCTGGGCGGCGATTATAATTATAAGCAGCTTCAGGTTAGGCTGGGTAGGTTTTTCGACAGGCAGATAGACTTCTTCCATTACCGCAATTGTATCTGGTTCGCTTTCAATCTGAGCAACCGGTTCAGGTGCTGACTGGGCAAGCAGATTTTTCAGATTAGCAGTCTGCTGCAAAAAGGCAGGCATTTCAGCAGCAGCTACTGGAGGACCAGCCACATTTTTAAGTTTCAGCGGGTCGATGGGTTTGCCATGGTAATAGATAGTATAGTGCAGGTGGTTTCCTGTGGAACGACCCGTGGAACCCACATAGCCGATCACATCATGTTGTTTCACCTTTTGTCCGGCTTTGAATTTGCCATATTTGCTGAGATGACCATAGAGTGTTTTATATCCATTGGGGTGCTGGATGATTACAGTATTACCTGTATGTCCGGCATTCCAGCAGGCTTGTTTTACTACCCCATCGGCAGCAGCTTCTATTGGAGTTCCGTAGGGAGCGGCATAATCCACGCCGTTGTGCATACTGGCTTTTTTGGTGATAGGGTGAATTCTTCTGCCAAACTTACTGGTAATGCGGGTGAAATTCAAAGGTGATTTCAGGAATGCTTTCTGGAAACAGACCCCTTTTTCGTTATAATATTTGCTGGCACCCTTGCTGTCTGTGAAGCGATAAGCGGTATCTTCTGACGACTTACTGATATATGAAGCAGCCAGAATGTTGCCATAACGGGCAAGTTCACCATTCAAGGTATACTTTTCAAAGAGAATTTTGATGCGGTCACCTTGTCGGGGGTCGATAAAGAAATCTATATCCCACTGGAATATCTGGGTAAAAAGCATGGCGAGAGCAGCTTCTTCTCCTGCGTCCAGGACAGTTTTATAAAGCGAACTTTCCACTACACCCTCAATTTGCTCCACCTGCATGGTTAGAGTTTCCTCACGAATAGTGGATACCATTGCTCCGGTACTGTCGCGAAAGACGAGATATTTTTTTATAGGATTCCTGTAGAAGCAGAGTTCGTAAATAATGCGTGAGGAATCGGTCATCACCTCGAACTTGTCGCCAGGCTGGACATGCCGTAAATTAAATATACTGTCCAAAGCGTTTACAGCCTCGTAAACATCGTTACCATTCAGGTCATTTTTGAGCAGTACTTTTGCCAGTGTCCCACCTTTGGGTATTTCACCGCTTACCAGAAATGGCAGGGGTAGATTTTCTTTTTCCTGTATAAGCGAATCAGACTGCTGGCAGATTTCATTTTGAAGCGCAAATTCAACTTTTTGTGCTTTCTCTGCCTGCTTATTGCTGCAGGCAGAGAAAGTTGCAATTGCAACTAAGATAAATCCCAATTTTACAAGCCAAAATCTAGGCATACCATAATCCTTAATTTTATTTAATTGAAAAATTCACAAGCAGTTTGGGTTGTCAATAACAAAAAAGGCGGATTTACATCCGCCTGAGAGAGTTTTATGATTAAGTTTTGCTTCCAAGAGACACATAATCTGTTCCAATCGGTAAAAAAAAAGCAAAAAAAGCAAAATAAATTTTCAAACAGGTATAATAAATCGGAGTAAGTATGGAAAATGATCAGTTGCCTACGTAAATTTCCGCCGGTAAACTGACAATAAAGTCTGAGCCGGCAATAGTCCGTCTGTAATTGATTTCCCCATTAAACATTTCGGTGATGACATTCCGGGCCATATAAAGCCCCAGCCCCTGCGATTCTTTGTCATAAGTCGTAAAATAGGGGTCAAAAATGCAGGTGGCAATATCGGCTTCAATGCCTCCAGCATTATCACTGATCACGATTTCCGCCATTTTGTTCTTGAACTGGGCAGATATACCAATCTGAGGATTAACTATATCCCGTTTAACTAAGGCATCAATAGCATTTTCTATGATACTGACAAGTGCCTGGGCAAATCTGCGGGGAAAGCCATTAACCATTATCTGTTTGTCGATGTTTTGGCTGATAGTTATATGGGCACTATGGCAACTGGGTTTCAGTAAATTCATGGCTTTTTCAATCACTTCACCCAGAAAAAAATCTCCTGTGTTCTGGTCATCATGGCTCAAATAGCGGAAAGTTTCCAGGGTATTTGAGAGATACAAAAGCTGTTTAACCGCACTGTTCACTTTTTCATCAAACCGGTCTTCATTGAGTTCGCCAAACTCATAATCATCCCGCAAAGACTGGATGAGGATAGTAGCATTATTAAGGGGTTGTCTCCAGAAGTGGGCAATTTTAGCTAAAAGTTCACGATTGGTTTCCTGCTTTGCTTTTGCCAGTAACTGCCATTCTTTTTCCTGAAGAATTTTTTCTTTAGCTAAAACAGTTTCCTGTAAGTGTTTTTCCAGGTCGAGGAGGTCATCCATTTTCTTTTTTACCTGCAATTGCTGAATTTTGCGGCTGGTGATGTCATCAAATACCAGAAAGAAATAGGTCTTGTTTGATGTAGTTGAGAGATGGTAGCCTCTTATATGTAGAAACAGCGAGCTATTATGCTGGGTAATATTACCAGTTTCCAGATCAAATTGCACCTGATATAGTAGTAAGTTATCAATAGCATAGCGGTATTTGAGGTCAGAGAGAAAGCTGATCGACAGCACGGGTTTATTCAGCAGGTTATCAGGTTTCAGTCCGGTAATACGGGTGAAAGCCGGATTAATGGTAATGATATTGCCGGTACTGTCTAAGATCAGGGAGCCTAAAGGCAGGTTTTTCACCATTAATTCGTGATACTGCACTGAGGTGGAAAGATTATCAATGCCTTCTTTCTCAGCTGTGATATCAGAAAATATCCCTAAAGTTCCCAGAAACTTTCCATCTATATACAAAGGGGCAGCACTCACACGGTAAAATCGCTGGTCACCATTACGAGTAAGCAGGATCAACTGGTATGAAGAGGCTTTCCCATCCTGCCGTTCACCTGTGATTGCTTTGATCCGCGTAAATTCCTTCTTAATTGTCAGTTGGTTGAAGGAACTGCCTATAAGATCAAGTTGATCATAGCCTAGCTGCCGGCATAAAGTCGCATTTATATAGGTAATATTTTCTTCGCAGTCAACAGTGACAAAGCCTTCATCCTCAATAGTGAAATCCACCAGATCATAGATGTTAGCAGGAAGCTTCTGTTCAGAATTGTTCAGCAAATCTGAAGATATGTCTGCAATATGATCACCTTTTTTACTCTCATCAATAACCACTATGGCTGAACCTCCGACAATTTATCTCATAATCTGAATATCTAATGTTTAGTCAAGTTAAATACTTCTTCTGCTCATCACCAAAGTAAAAAATCTATACTTGATATTTTAACTTTCCGGCAAATCATCATCTTCTGTCGGTTTTTTTTCGGGTTTTTTATGTACCAGAGCGTTAATCCGGGTTTTCAGGTCATCTTTATTTTGTTTTTGGGTTTCTCTCAGCTTCATACATAAATTTTTAACTTCGCGGAAATCTATCTTCCCGCTGCCGGATAAAGGCATCTCATCGATAAGAAAGAAGCGTTTCGGCAGGGCGATAGCAGGTAATTCCAGTTTCAGTTGCAGGCTCAGCTTCAATTTATTATAATTTTCAGAAGAGATAGCCACTGCTATTTCAGCACCCTTGGTAGGGTGAGGAAGTTCCACAACACAGCACACCACATCTTCCGGCAGGTGACGCATGATCACTTCTTCCACTCTGACCAGAGAAACCATTTCTCCACCAATTTTCACAAACCTTTTTAGCCTGCCTTTGTGCCAGAGAAAACCATCATCATCAAAACAACCCATATCGCCTGTGTCATACCAGCCGTTGTGCATGTGCAGAACTGTTTCTTCATAATCACCCAGATAACCGGTCATCACAAAATCTCCGCGACAGACGATTTTTCCTGTTTCTCCAGCCGGAAGCTCTTTGTCTGTATCTGCATCGAGTATCTTTACTTCCGCTCCCACTACCGGCTTGCCAATACTGCCCGGACGATAATGAAAAATGGAATTCCCCGAGATCACAGGACTGCATTCTGTGGAGCCATAACCTTCATACAGAGTTACTCCATGATCTTCTTTGTATGCCAGCCTCAGCTTCTCCGGCAGTTTGTCGCCCCCGCTGATACCAAATCTTACTGTATCAAAATCACCCGGCTGGCTGCGTCGCAGATAACCACTAAAGAACGTGGGTGTACCCACCATGCCGGTAACTTTATAGCGCCGCAAATTTTCACAGATAAAGCGGTAATCGAGAGGATTGGGGAAAGTAACAACTGAAGCACCTGTTAGTAATGGAATCCAGAAAGTGATCGTGAGGCCAAAAACATGAAAGAGCGGTAAGGCACCGGCAAACACATCATGGCTGTCAGCTGCTACCATTAGCGGAAGCTCTCTCACCTGATGTTCAATATTAGTGTGCGAAAGCTGAACTGCTTTAGGTTCACGCTCGCTGCCGCTGGTGAATAATATCACACTGGTATCCTCCTGTCTGCCGGCATGCACCGAAAGTTTTATCAGAGAAGCTGGTAATTTGCTGAAAAGGGCAGATGGCAATTTATCCCAGATAGTGAGTTCCTTCATGATATCTTCCAGATAGATCATTTCAGGTAAAGGCTGCAAATTGAGCTTTTTTAATAGTCCACTGCTGGTAATAATTACATCGAAACCGCATTTCTTCTGGGCGTAAATACTATTTCTAATAGCACCAGTAGCATAATTGATCATTACCGGGATTTTCCCTGCCATCAAAGCAGCTATCACTGAAAGATGACAACCAGCCGAAGTGGGAAGCAATAAGCCCAGATAACTGCCATGATACTTCAAAAACTTGTTTTTGAGAATAAGGGAGGCTATCAGCAGTTTGCCGTAGGTATAATCCTTATGGGTCGCCAGATCATGAATAGCAATTTTCTTGCGGTTACGGCAGGCAGATTCGATAAATTTTTGATGCAGCATACTAATCTCCTTACTTCAGTATCGTTTAACTCTACCGATACTTATTCTAATTCCTTACTTTTCAAAGCTCCAATTCTGTTAGAATTCAGTCAAGATAAATGAATTGAGTTCATATATAGTTAGCTTTATTCGTCCAGCAAGTCTTTGTATTTGTCATATTTATTGTCACTTCCCTGGATCTTTCCCAGCGAAACGATTACGTCTATCTTACTGCCTCGGGGAGTTGGTTGTCCCGCCAGTGGATTAGAGAGCATAACCAGGTCTTTTTGCACTTCATCAGAATAGCGGTAGTTCTTTTCACCCAGCATTAACCCGGCATTCTGCAGTTTCATCTTTGCCTGAATGACCGTAAGGTTCGCCAGGAAGGGAATAACAACCATTTCAGGGCCATCGGAGACGACTACTTTCACAGTGCGAAACCGCTTGGTCATAATCCCTGGATTAGGGTTTTGCGAGATGATCTGACCCTGGGGCAGATCATCATTATTAAGGCGTTTTACTTCTTCCAGATAAAGATTATTATTACGGCAGACCTGTCTGGCAGTTTCAAAGCTCATTCCCACGACGCTGGGAGTTTTTTCTTCATGCTTGTGGTCAACCAGAATCTTCATAAAAAGATTAAAAGAGAGGAATCCTATCAAAAACAGGAGTATCAGGAGCAATACAGCCTTAAAAAAACCAGCGATTTTTTTCATTTCTTATCCTTTTTATACCCTCATTAAGCTACCGGATTCCAGCTTTCGCTTTCTTGTCCAGCGGTCAAGTTTTTCTCCTCATTCTGGCTGCAAAAGCACCATCAATGTTATGTTTCCAGGGTGTTGTTTTCAAGTAGCCATTTTCCGTAAATTCAGGACTAATGATCATGTCCGCAGGCACTAGTTCAAAAGCCGGATTTTTGCTGAGAAACCTTTCAACCTGCTTCTCATTTTCGAGCGGATTCAGGGTGCAGGTGCTATAAACCAGATCGCCTCCGGGGCAGACAAACTGGGCTCCGGTTTTCAAGGCCATTTCCTGAAGTTTGAGCAATTGGGGTATATCCTGATTTTGCTGCCAGCGAAGTTCGGCTTTCTTTTGCATCACGCCCCAGCCGCTGCAGGGTACATCTAAAAGCACTTTATCATAAGCAGGTGCAATGGGTCCATATTTAAAAGCGTCTTCAGCTATCACTTGCACTTTGTCTAATTTAAGTCTTTGACAATTCTGCTTGATCAATTTGCATTTTCCAGGCATTTTATCAATTGCGATCACTTCTCCGGTTCCCTGCATCAATTCTGCCATATAGCAGGCTTTTCCACCTGGGGCAGCAAACATATCAATAATATTCATGTCCAGAAGAGGTTGCAAAAGCTCCACTACCAGTCCGGCAGCGGGGTCCTGTACCGAAAAATATCCTTCTTCAAAAGCTACATCGTGCAGGGCCCTGTCACCACTCCCGGTTTCCAGAAAATTGCCCGAAACGACAATTTTTTTGAATTCTATATTTCTTCTGCCAAAATAGCTGATGAATTTGTCTACCGTTGTCGCCATACCATTCAACCGCACTTTCAGTTTCGGTTTATCATTAAAATATAGATAGGCATACTCTGTTTGCTCTGCACCATAAATGGAAATAAAATCCCGAACCATCTCTTCCGGAAAAGAATACTCCACCGCTATTCTGCTGACGGTGTCTGAGGGAAAACTGATGTTCGGCTCTCTTTGATAAGAACGCAGCACCCCATTCACAAACTTTACCACCTTCTCATCAAATAAGGCCCTGGCAGTTTCCACAGTCTCGTTTATTGCTGCATATTCCTTCATACCAGTGAGGTAGCGAAGCTGATAGATGCCCATATATAGTAGAATTTTAATCTTAAAATCTGTCGCTTTATATTTCTGCGGTTCAGTTAATTGAACCGCTATATAATCAAGCTGTTTATACATCTTAATAGTTCCCTTCACCAGGGTATAAAGCAGGTCACTGTCTTCGCCATTATTTTGCAGACGGTTTTTTGCCTGCGTGAGTAGTTTACTGGAAAACTGGTTTTTCTTGAGTACACTATAGATTATTTTATAAGCTTCTAATCGTTCCTTACTCATTTATTTGGCTCGTTTATGCAGTTCTTTTATCGTATCTTTCACTAGTTCCTCGGCACTGTTATATTTTTTGGTCTGGGCTAGTTTCGTCAGAAAATTCCTCACATCCTGTGGCGAATAGCCCAAAGTTATCAGGGCAGAAAAGGCATCCTCGGTAATTCCTCCCAGCCTTGACACCGGATTTGCTCCTGCGACTCCTAATCCACCAATTTTATCTTTTAGCTCCAGTACCAGACGTTCCGCAGACTTTTTGCCCAAGCCCGGTACTGAAGCGATCATTGATATATTTCCTTCCAGTACAGCACGTTCAAAATCTGCTGCTGATAAAGTGGAAAGCACTGCCATTGCCGTTCGAGGACCTATCTTGGATACACCCAGCAGCAGCCGGAACAAGTCCTTTTCCTGCTGACTGAGAAATCCAAACAACCGGGCTCCATCAGTTTCTGTAAACTGGTAATGCACGAGCAGTTTCAGGTTTTCTCCCCGGGCAGGCAGCTTCTCAAATGTGCTCATGGGTACACTTAGTTCATATCCCACACCTGCACAATCAATCACCACCAGCGGGTGGTTTTTTTCCGCTAATATTCCTTCTAAATAAGCATACATATTGTTACAAGGTTATCCTGATCCGGTTATAATGACACACGGCAAGGGCAAGAGCATCTGTAGCATCATCGCTGCTGCCCTCCAGGTCAATACCCAGATTTTGGGAAAGCATATATTTTACCTGCTGTTTATGAGCATTGCCATTGCCAACCACAGATTTTTTTACTTCCCGGGGTGAATATTCATAAATAGGGATCTTTGCCCGGTTCAAAAGCAGCAATATAGCTCCACGAACATGTCCCAGCGCAAAAGCCGCTCGAATGCTTTTTCCATAAAAAATAGTCTCCACGGCTGCCATATCCGGCTGATATTCCAGCAGGACTTTCTTCAGATCATCATATATTATTGTGACCCGCTCCACTAATTGCAGTTTGGTATTCACAGATATCACATCACAACCGGCAGAGAGAATTCTGCGCCGCTCTGTTTCCAATATGCCATATCCACAATTACGCGTGCCCGGATCAATACCCAGTATTATCACAAACAATACCCAGTAGTCTATTCTGCACTTAAACGCTCAAATACTTCATCCGATATCTCATAATTGGCATAAACTTTCTGCACGTCATCAAGGTCTTCCAGAAAATCTAATAGACGAAACAGCTTTTCAGCAACATTATCGGCATTAATCCGATTTTTGGGGATCATGGTCAATTCTGCCTTTTGGATTTCATACTTCTTTTCTTCCAGCTTCATCATTACATTGTGAAGCTCTGTATAAGGTGTATAAATTGTAAATTCCTCTTCATCTGATTCCATGTCTTCCGCACCGGCATCCAGCACATCCATCATCACTTCATCTTCATCCTGACCTGTATTGCTCACTACTATCATGCCCATTTTATTGAACATCCAGCTCACGGCTCCACTATCTGCCATATTCCCGCCAAACTTGGAAAAAGCATGTCGAACCTCTGATACTGTTCGCTGCTTATTATCTGTGAGTGCTTCCACTAAAATCGCTACTCCATTATGACCATACCCTTCATAAGTATATTCATCATAATTCACACCTTCCAGCTCTCCTGTGCCCTTTTTGATTGCCCGCTCTATATTTACCGCAGGCATATTTACTGATTTAGCACCCTGAATCGCTACCCGCAGACTGGGATTGCTATCCACATCACCACCCCCTTCCCGAGCCGCTACTGTGATATCTTTGATATATTTAGTAAATATCCTGCCCCGCTTCGCATCTGCTGCCCCTTTTTTATGTTTGATCGAACTCCATTTATTATGTCCTGACATTTTGCCTCCAGTTCCTTTCTATTTTTTTTCTAATCCAATTTATTAAGCTGGTTTTCTTTTTGGCAAGTAAAAACTACTCAGGTTTCAATAAGTGTGTTCTACCCGTCACTATCTGAGGATTAAATAGATACTATAGACAATATAGACATTATGGACTGGATGGACATCTGGCAGCTATATAGCTTCCTTTCAGGGTCTCAAGTAGTTTAAAAATATAAATATAAAGTTGTTTATTGACATGATTTGCTAAATTATTGATTTTGTCCCTCATTGCCTGAAGTTATAGGAAAAAAAATAAAGAAAGAAAATATAGCGAGGGAAAGATGAAGAAATATGAGATGACACAAATTCGCAATGTAGCGCTGGTTGGTGGAAGCGGTAGTGGTAAAACTACTCTGGCTGAGCATATTCTGAGTGCCGCCAAAAAGACTTCCCGCATCGGACGTGTAGAAGACGGAAATACCGTAATGGACTACAGTCAGGAAGAAATAGAAAAAGGCATGTCCATGTCTTTATCATTAGCCAATTTTGAATGGAAGCACAAAAAGATCAACCTGATTGATACCCCCGGAACAGCAGATTTTGCCGCGGATCAGCTATCAGCCAGCCAGGCAGTTGAAAACCTGCTTTTTGTTGCTAATGCAGCTTCTACATCCTTTGAAGTCGGGCTGGAACAAGTTTTAGAATTGCTTGATGAAGCCCATTGTACACGCTCCTTAATCGTTAATGGCATGGATCGTGAAGGAGCAGATTTCAATAAGACTCTGGAATTCATCAGGGACAACTCAGATTATAATCCAGTACCCTTGCTAATTCCGATAGGATCAGAGACCAAGTTTGAAGGCGTAGTAGATATCGTGAAAGGTAAAGCCTTTATTAAAGGTGAAGTCACTGCTATTCCTGCCAATATGGCAGACATGATCGCAGAATCTCGCATGGCTTTGATGGAAGCTGTAGCGGAAAGCGATGATACCCTTCTGGAAAAATATTTTGAAGCTGGTGAACTCACTGATGAAGAACTGACCGGCGGTATAAAAAAAGCTATCAGTAATGGCTCTTTATTCCCCGCTTTTGCTGTTTCTGCCACTGAAAGCATTGCCATCGATTCTTTAATGAATGCCATCACAGATTATCTCCCCTCTCCTGCTGATCTGAATAAAATCCTGGTTACTGAGAAAGAGGAAGACAAAGAACTGATCTGCAGCAACGATGGGCAGTTACTGGCTTATGCTTTTAAACTTTCCAGTGATGCTAATCTGGGTGAAATCGCCTATGTACGAGTATTCTCCGGCAAACTCACCGCTGCATTAGATGTATATGTTCCTGAGAAAGAATCTAAAGATAGAATCGGTTCCATGTCATTCTTCGTAGGTAAAAACCGCAGTGATGCTGATGAGATTTGTGCTGGTGATATTGGCGGACTGGTGAAAGTGAAAGCTATCAGATCATTCAATTCCATCGTGAAGCAAGGCAGTGAAATGCGCAAAAAAGCTATTGTTCTCCCTACTCCGGTATACTGGCAGGCAATTAAAGCTGTGTATCAGAAAGATGAAGATAAAATTGGTGCCGGCTTAACCAAACTCTTAGATGAAGACCCGACTTTGAACCTGACAATGAATACCGAAGCCGGTGAATATGTGCTCTCCGGGATTGGAGATCAGCAAATCCAGTTAGTGCTCAAAAAATTATTGAGTCGCTTTAAAATTGAAGCCTCATTGCAGACTCCATCCGTTAATTATCGTGAAACCCTCCAGGGCGGCACTGTTGATGTGAGTTATAAACATAAAAAACAGTCTGGTGGACGTGGACAGTATGCTGAAGTGTATTTCCGGGTGACACCTATGGAACGTGGAACTGGCTTTGAATTCAAGAACTCGGTAGTAGGCGGAACTATTCCCTCAAATTATATTCCCGCCATTGAAAAGGGACTGAAAGAAATACTTGTGAAAGGCGTTATTTGCGGTAATCCGATTGTGGACGTTCAGGTTGATGTTTATTTTGGTAGTTACCATGACGTGGATTCTTCCGAAATGGCATTTAAAATAGCTTCCTGGCAGGCTATGAAAAAAGCCTTCGCTGAAGGAAAGCCTATCCTGCTGGAACCCATTCATGACGTGCAGATCATTATACCTACCGAATACATGGGTGACGTAATGGGAGATATCTCCACCCGTCGCGGACGTATCAGCGGTATGGAACAGAAAGGACGCAAGCAGATTCTTAATGCCACTATACCATTAGTGGAATTATATAATTATTATCCAGCTTTGAAATCACTCACTCAAGGTAGAGGAAAATTCACCCAGGAATTCTCACATTATGAGAAGGTGCCAGGTGAGATCACCCAAAAAGTTATTGCTGCTTATGAAAGTGATGAAGAAAGTTAGATAAGATAGTTCTTGAGATTTTTTATAAAGCTCCAGCATTTGCTGGAGCTTTCTTGTTATACCAGTTTGGAGAAAATCTGATTAATTCTGGCATCCCCCTGTTTTATTAGAGTAATAAGAAAGCTAAATCATTTTGTATAAGACAATTATATCAGTATAAATCTCCACATAATTTGTATTTCCCAATATCATTAACACCAGATTTTAATCTGGTGTTAATGATAGCAAAGAGAGAGCTAGTGGTTTCAACCACTTCATAATATTTAAGTGCTACTACAATTATAATTCACTGTATCTTACTTAAATATATGGTGAAGTCACTGAAGTGACTATACTTCGTTTGTTATTATATACCACCAACTGAAGTTGGTGGTTAATGAGATTGATGTTTGGCAGTAAATTCAGCGATGCTAAATTCGCGATTAATTTCGGGGGGATGCCTGGTTTATAAAACATACTGGCATCCCCCTGTTTTTTTTGTTTTCATAGCAGGAATTTTAATGATAATTGACCAGTTAAGTAGGACTTGCACCGCTGGCGGTACTCCGAAAGTGGGGCGAGAACTACGACCAATCAACTAATCTATTCCAAATTTCAATCTGAGAAATATATCA
>JAIPGP010000066.1 GCA_021735645.1 Candidatus Cloacimonadota bacterium | reverse complement strand
GAATATTGCTTCTGAAATTCAAAGAAACTTATCGTTTCATAATGTTTCATTAATAGACCTCCATTGAATATTTGATAGCAAATTTCCACCGAGTAATCTTATTGTCAAGTTTTACGGAGACAGCCGGATAGTCATTAAATAAATTGTATCTTTATAACTGTCAAATACTTAGTAAATTCTCCAATTGATATTTATGCCCACTTTCAGGCTTATGCCCGATAATGGATAAGAAAAAAGCAAAAACCCGGAGAATCAATCCGGGTTTTTTATGAGGAGGAGGTAATTATTATTTAAGGCTGATAATACAGCTTTTCAAGTATTGCATTACCCGTGTTGCTTTCATACCAGTCTGCATGTTCTACTCCACTGCTTTGTGCCCAGTCTGCCAGATATATATATGCTTCTGTGATAGCTGTCTGTTCTATGGGATATACCCAGGTTGTGGGTAGATTAATACCCCAGGGCAGGTTAGCAGCAGTTTTATAATATCGCTCCTGAGACAGATTACTATCATCATCTTCGGTGCCAAAATAGCTTCTGTTGGCTGCTTCGGTAGGTGGAAATCCTGCCAGATGCACTTCCTTGCCCAGCTCGCCATTTATAAATATAAAGGGATTAAAAGGTGCCAGCCAGACCAGATTGTTTATGTTCTGGGTAGGTTCCAGGGTCATCTGCAGACTAAATTCAAAGTAATCCACAGGTGTTTCCGTCATTACTGTGTTGACAAAAAAATCTTCACCGGCAGGTGTCATATAGTCATGTGAACTGTTAAAGAAGTATATCACCAGATTTGAATTACTATTAGTGAGAACCGGATTAAGGCTGGCTGGTAATATCTCAGCAACCGTTACGCTGTCTGCATTGAAGGGGAATTCTATCCCGAAACCATTACTATAGCTGGCGCCGATTGCCCGTAATCTAAATAAGCCATTTACATCTACAACCAGATTAGAACTGTTGGTTACTGTATTGAACCTGTAATCTATTATCATATCATTAAAGTCGTAATCACCCTGCAGTGGCCAGTAATCTTCATAAGCCAGGGTGCCCCAGTCATTTGCGCCAGCACCCGGATACCAGTTATTATACGCTCTTTCTATATCGTCAGGGTATTCATCAGTGGCATCATCTACGCCATCTCCATCTGCGTCATCACCACGGGGACAGGCAGTAGAGCCGCTATTGGCATTTACGGAACCGTGTCCATTCGGTCCACCTAAAGTCCAGACAAAATTATCACCTTGTACAAAATCTGCGGTAAAAGTATTCTCATGACGGCCTGTCAGGAATATGGTATCTTGTCCCATATCTTCGGACGACGCACCCACAAACATATTATGTACACCTATATCTATTATCAGTGTATTAGGATTCTCATTCAAGTAACCAAAGCGAGCAGTATATGTGCCATCTCCATGGTTTTCTACACATTCCATGATTGGTCGTACCTTTAGTCCGGCAAACAAACTAAAACTCAAAACCAGTACGAATAATATTATTATTACTTTTTTCATGATAATATCTCCCTCTTAGCGTATTTGCGGAACAAAGCTATATACTATCTCATTATCCCGTATCTCATAATTCTTATATTCACTATCTACTTCATGATACTCTATCCGTACCTGAGTTATTGCCGAGGGAAGCTTTATCTTCTGCACAAAGCCATTAAACTGGTCTATTGAGCCCTTAAAAAGCATGTTGTCTTCCATATCCTTCAAGTAAAATGTGCCGGTGTATAAAGCATGTAATTCCACATTTATCCAGCGTTCAGTCTCAAAATTGAAATCATCAGATATCTGAAGATCATTGATATCTACTGGTGTGGTTTCTTCATTACTAAATGAACACCCACTGAATAATCCAACTAAAACCAAGCCAAGCAAAACTATTTTTATTATTAATTTCATAACAACCTCCGTTTGCAAATAATATAAGCAATCTCTGTGCCAAGACAAATTTAATTTTATGAATCCCCGCTATTAGCATAATTATGAAAACTTCAATAATCTAAATCAATGCCCATTTATAATCACTATGCCCGATTTCGTCCACCGATCCCTCTCCTGATTTCTTAGGAGCAGATATAAGTCCTATATATCCTATAAAGTACTAATTTGCTGTAAGTTAGCCAAACGGGTGCCTGGCTTCTGATGAGCTGTTCTTAGAGGAGAGTATTATAATAAGTAGGTTGAAAATATACTTTATTTTGACAGAGCTGGAGGATTGATTTGTTTTTGGCAGATGGAATATAAGAAATTAATTGCGAGTTTAAAAGCTGGTATTTTACCAGAGGTAGAGCAGGAACTGAGGTTGGGAGATAAACTTTCTATCAGCCGGTTGCAGCACTTGAGAGCTGAGTATCCTGAGCTGCCGCTATCTGACTTACTGAATCATTACAAACTGCAGAAGCGTGGTAAGGTGAAGTTCAGTCGGGCAGATGAGATGGTATTTACGGCAAAAGGTGTGGAACAGTGTTCTTCAGAGATTATGGGCAAATATCATAACCGAAGAGCCGGTAAGGTGACAAGTATAGCGGATTTATGTTGTGGCATAGGCGGTGATCTGCAGTATTTGGCAGATAACCGTAAGCGGGTATATGCAGTTGATCTGGATGAAGACAGTCTGCTGTGTGCGAGATATAATTGTCAGGACAGGGGAAATATCATTTATTTACCAGAACGGGTGGAGAAATTTGGCTATAAAGTGGATTTGATCTATGCTGATCCAGACCGGCGTCCCCAGGGTAAACGTAAAGTGAATGTGGAAGAAATGTCACCGAGTCTGGAAGATCTGCTGGATTTGTTTTTTGAGAGAAAGCTGTGCGGGGGGATGCTGATTAAGCTGGCACCAGTGATAAATTACCTGAAAGTAGAAAAAGAGTACTTTGGCAACAGGGGTAAATACGCTACGCAGTGGTATTCCTGGGAATTTATCTCAGAGAATGGGGTCGTGAAAGAGGTTCTGCTTTGTATAGGTGATCAGGCAGAGCGTTATAAGCGTAAGTCGGTGCTGTTACCTGCTGGTTTGGAACTAACGGGCAGTGGAAACGAGGAGATATTGGAAGCGGGTTGGCAGAGCTATGTGTTCGAGCCGGATAAGGCAATCATTCGGGCAGGATTGGTGCAGAAGCTGGGTATGGAAATAGGATATCAGCTCCTGGATAGTCATCTGGGCTTACTTACAGGCACTCAGGCAGTTAGTGAAGATTACGGCAGGTTATACAGGTTGAAGGAGCTGCTGCCATATAATCGAAAATTGCTGCAGAAATATCTGCGGGAACAGGAAATAGGCGAATTGGTAATTAAAACGCGTGGTTTCCCGGAGACGGTAGAAAGCCTGCGGCATAATTTTAAATTGAAGGGTAAAAATCGTATGATCATGCTGATAGTGAGGATTGGGGAGGGTCATCAGGTAGCAGTTCTGGAAAAGGAATAATATTTAGCTTGCCTATATATAGCATGAGAAAATTATTAGTCTGTATTTAAGTATAAAGGAAGTATTTATGAAAGGAACTGTAAAGTGGTTTGATGATTCGAAGGGATATGGCTTTGTCTTAGCTGAAGACAAAAATGAATATTTTGTTCACTGGAAATCGATTGTAACATTAAGTGATAATCAGAGAAAGTTTTTAGTAGCGGATGAAGAAGTTGAATTTGAATTAATGACAACAGATAAAGGGGAACAGGCGATCAATATAGTCCGTCTTAATCCGGTATCAGGTTAGTAAGTTAATTAGCGGCGTTCAGCGTCGCTTTTTTTTATGCCAGCAAATTTTTTACCAGTCAGCAAAGCAGAGATCAGTCGATTAGGTTGGGAACAGCCGGATATTATCTTGATTTCTGGTGATGCTTATGTAGATCATCCTTCTTTTGCAGCTGCAATGATAGGTCGCTGGCTGGAGTATAACGGTTATAAAGTAGCAATTTTAGCCCAGCCCGACTGGAAGAATCCTGAGTCATTTCAAGCCTTAGGCAAACCGCGTCTATTTTTTGGTATCACTTCTGGTAATATGGATTCCATGATCAATAAATATACAGCACGGAAGAAATTGCGTTCCGAGGATGCTTATTCACCTGATGGTTGCACAGATATGCGACCTGACAGGGCGACCCTGGTATATAGCCAGATAGTGCATTCTTTATATAAAGATGTACCCATCGTGCTGGGTGGCATTGAAGCGAGTATGCGCCGGCTGCCGCATTATGACTACTGGTCAGACAAGTTGCGTAATTCGCTCTTATTCGATAGCAGGGCACAATATCTGGTTTATGGCATGGGTGAACGGGCAATTCTGGAACTGGCTGAGGCACTGGACAGAAATCCGCAGTCAGTGCCAGAAGATATTGCCGGAACTTGCGTACTCACGAATTCAGCAGCGTCTGACGGGATAATACTGCCGGAATTTCATTCTAAGTACAGCGCAGCAGAATTCAGCGAGATGAGCACGATTTATGAGAAACAATACCGGACACGGGTTATATATCAAAAATTTGCTGCACGTTGGCTGAAGCTGAATCCACCCTCTAAACCCCTGTCGTCTCAGGAAATGGATGTTTTGTATAACCTGCCTTTTCAGCGGGAAGTGCATCCTGTGTATGCGGGGAAAAAGATCACAGCATTTGAGCAGATATGTAATTCTGTAACTACACATCGCGGCTGCTTCGGGGGCTGCAATTTTTGCGGGATCGGCTACCATCAGGGCAAGAGCATTCAATCGAGGTCGGCTGGCTCGATTTTGAAAGAAGTTCGTGAGCTTAGTGAGAAAGACTATTTTCATGGGGCAATTTCTGATCTGGGTGGTCCTTCTGCGAATATGTTTGGCATGTATTGCCAGCAGAAGATAGCTGCCACCTGCAAACGGACATCGTGTTTGTATCCGGCTATCTGTCCACACCTGAGCACAGACCATAAGGCATTGCAGAATTTGCTCAAGAAAGCCGCAAGAGTGCCGGGAGTGAATCATCTATTTGTAGCTTCGGGTATCCGCTTTGATCTGGCACTGAGAGATATTGATTATATACGTCAAATAGCTGAACATCACACCGGAGGATTACTGAAACTGGCACCTGAGCACAAAAGCAGCCGGGTTCTGGAATTAATGCACAAGCCTGAATTTGAACTTTATCAGGAGTTTTTGAAGCTGTTTGGCAAGTATAGCCTGGAGGCAGGGAAAAAACAGGCTGTTGTGCCATATATCATAATCGGACATCCGGGTGCAACTCTGGCTGATACAATTGAGCTGGCACTGCATTTAAAAAGAGAGAATGTGAAGCTGCGGCAGATACAGGAATATATTCCCTTGCCGATGACAGCAAGTGCACTGATGTATTATACCGGTAAAGACGAGAACGGGACAGATATTCATATAGCAAAAGGCAGAGAATTGAGATTGATGAAAGCTCTGGTGCAATGGTATATACCCCAGAACCGTAAGCTGGTGATAGAAGCCTTGAATAATGCCAACCGGCGGGATTTGATCAAATTCTTCATTAATTGATCCCCGCTGAAACCTTTAGATATTCTAAAAGATAATGTCCATAGTGTCCATAATGTCCATTTTGTCCATAAAAAAAAACAGTTTCAATTGGTTATAAATTAAAAAAAAAGCTGGACGATTATTTTAATGGATTACAATTAGAAGTAAAAATGAAATTGTATTAAGGAAGGTAAATAATGAATAATTTTGGAAAAATGGTAGTGTTTGTGATTTTCCTGGTATTGGTTATTAATATCTGGAGTGGCTCTTTGCCGGAGCCGCAGATAGCTTTTAAGCCTCAGAGTTATGCTGCACCTAAGATAGATGATTATATATTGATAGATGGTAAGATAGTAGATACAGAATGGCTGAATGCTGCCTGGACGGATTATTTTGTAGATATTGAGGGAGACAGTCAGCCGGAACCTTATTATAAAACCAAAGTGAAGATGATGTGGAATGATTATTATTTCTATATAGCTGCCAAGCTGGTGGAGCCGCATGTATGGGGCACTTTGCAGAAGCGGGATTCAGTGATATTCCATGACAATGATTTTGAGGTGTTCATCGACCCTGATGGTGATACGCATAATTATTATGAACTGGAGATCAATGCTTTGGGCACGGTGTGGGACCTGTTGCTGCTGCATCCTTACCGCGAAGGTGGACAGACTGCTATAGACAGTTGGGATATTCAGGGATTGCAGAGTGCTGTGTTTGTGGATGGCACTATAAATGACCCTGAAAGCAGAGATACAGCCTGGTATGTGGAGCTGGGAATTCCCTGGAATGTGCTGGAAGAATGTGCCGGAACCACCCCGCCGCAACCGGGAGATTTCTGGAGAGTCAATTTTTCCCGCGTGCAGTGGGAAACAGAAGTTATTAATAATGAATATGTGAAAATACCCGATACACCGGAGCATAACTGGGTATGGAGTCCGCAGGGTGTGATCAATATGCACTATCCGGAGATGTGGGGATATGTATATTTCTTTGAAAAATTACCTTCCAGTGACGGCAAGGTGACGGGATATAATTCAGAGGAACAGGCGAAATGGATACTGCGTCAATTGCATTATAAAATGTATAATTTTTACCAGCTGCATGGTTATTATACGGATAAAATTGAGGAACTTGATTTTGATGATGTACAGGGCGGTAATTTTAACATGCCGCCCAAGATAGAAGTTACTTCCTCACTTTATGAAGCGACAATTACACGAGAGGGCTCTCAGAAAATACTTCATATAAATAATCTGGGCAAGACCTGGAGCAGTGAGAAATAAGAGGGAAGGAGAAAATATGTCTGAGAAGAAAGTTGAAAAACCAGAAGTGATCAAGGAAATTTTTGTATTAGAATTTGAAGGATACGGTAGCAGTGCTGCCAACGAAAAGGTTTTAACCTATTTGGTAATTGATCGGATCATTACTGGTTTGATAAAGCAGAATGTGGCACCATCAGTGAAAATTGATTATTTTGACATGTGGTTTAATCTATTTATATCAGGTGATTATGTAGTGGAATTTAGTGAAGATTCGTTAGAGGTTCACGGCTGGTTCACTGTAAATAGCAGATCAGAGCCTGATAAATATCTTAGAGAATCTCTGGAATTTGCAGGTGGAAAAGTTTTGGAGAACTCGATTTTGGAGGATATGTTTAAAAAAATCCTTAAGCATTTTAAAGATATTAGGAGTGGGGATAAAGAGAATACAACTGAATTATTCGAGGCAATCGATGATTTAGACAGTACTTTAAAGATATTGAGGATCGCTGGCTTATATTTGAATGAGCAGTTTGAGGAATGTGCTGATTTGCTAAGTGGTGAGCCTATAATATCCACATCTGATCAGATTTCATTCATTAGCTTACTGATATATCTGTTTCTGAGTATGATCAAAGGTGATGGAGCCAAAGTCATAGAGATTCTGGACGAGATTGATTCAGGAGAATGGGATGCTAATGAGTTTATGGACTTCAAAAGCGGGATTTATATGACAATTGGCTGTTATCTGGAAGAGAGTAATCAGGGACTCAATAAACTGCTGCATGATCAGGAATTTCCCAATTCAGAGAAATTTACGCTTCTATTTTCTATGATCATGTCAGCGCATTTGCTGAAAGATAAGAAGACGAAAAAGCATTACCTGAAACTGGCGGAGAATTATACTGAGGATAGTATCCATCAGGTGATGATCCTCATAGAAGCTTATAATAATCTGGGATTCTGGAAAGATGCTTTGCATTTGATCACCAGCCTGGAAAAAGAGCAGGGTGAGAAGATGGTTCTCACATTTGGAAAAGCCAGAGTATTGATGACAGGTGGAAAATATCAGGAAGCTCTGGAACTTCTGGAGACTATTCTGGCGGATGGCAATGAAGATAATGTGGACATGCTGGTTGTGAAAGGAGATTGTCTGGTGAATATGCAAAAGTTTGAGGAAGGCATAGCCTGCCTGCAGAGAGTTCTGGAAATTGAACCGGATAATGCCAGTGCCATGATCAATCTGGGAGTATATTACTTTTATGAAACCAAAGATTACCGGCAGTCCATGCATTATTTACTGGCTGCTGAGAAGCAGGGACCTTTGCATCCTCAGGTTTATGAAATAATTTCTGAAATATATCACGAACTGGGATTAAGGAAGAAATACGAGGAATATGAGAATAAAGCTCAGGGTCACCATTATTAGAAAATAATTTAAGAGCAGTGAGAAATAGAAAGTGGAGAAATTATGAAAAATACGCAAAAAAATGAGGGCAGAACAGTTCTCAAGACCTTAAAAAGAAAATCTAGATATTTGGATAGTATTTTTACAAATAGAACGATAATAACTTATATGGTTATTGATAAGATCATTAGTGGTTTGATAGCTGAAAATGTGCAGCCATCAGTGGATATAGATTATTTTGATACCTGGCTAAACCTGTTTCTCTCAGGAGATTATAAACTGAATTTCAATGAAGACTGCACGGAAGTAACCTGCATGTTTACTGTTAACAGCAATCCGGAACCTGATGATAATCTGATGGATTCAATCGAATTTGCTGGAGGTGAGGATTTCGAGCAGGTTATTTTGCAGTCCTTGATCATTAAACTCAATACGCTGGGTGAAGGCAGACCTAATTTAGAGAAAGGAGCAGAATATCTTGAAACAGCAAAAGATTTAGAGGAAAAACTTAAGATATTAAAGGGTGTAAGCTTATATTTAAATGAGAAGTTTGAGGAAAGTGCTGACTTAATGGCAAAGGATAGCTTTGCTTCTAACAAAGGTCATATTAATTTAATCAGAACACTGGTTAATATATATCTGAGCTTGATCAGAGGTGATGGTGCTAATGTGATTTTCAATTTTTCCAGGCTTGAGATGGGTGACATGGATGACGACCAGTTTTTGGAATTTAAAAACGGAATATTTATGACTATTGGTTGTTATCTGGAAGAGAGTGGTAGAGGGCTTAATAAATTGTTGCATGATAAGAAATTTCCTGAGATAGAAAAATTCACCTTGCTATGCTTATTGAGTGCGGATGCTCAACTAATGCAGGATGAAAAGAAAAGCCGTAAGTATTTAAAACAGGCTGAGAGTTATTCTGGTGCTAGCTTTCAGCGGGTAATGATCCTGGTAGAAGCCTATAACAAACAGGGATTTCGGAAGGATGCTCTGAATGTGATATCTTACTTTGAAGAAAAAAAAGGCCTATCAATGGCTACCACATTTGAAAAAGCCAAAGTATTGATTACTGGTAAAAAAATCCAGGAAGCTCTGGATTTGCTGAATAATCTTATAGCCGATGGATATGAAGATAATGTGGATATTGTCTTAGTGAAGGGTGATTGTTTGTTTAGGTTAGGAAAATATGCCGAAGGCGTTACCTGCCTGCAGAGAGTTTTGGAAATTGAACCGGATAATCTCAGTGGCTTGATCAATCTTGGTATTTATTACCTTTCTAAAACGAAAGATTATCGGCTGGCATTGCGTCTTTTACTGGCTGCTGAGAAGCAGGGTCCTTTATTTCCCCAGGTATATGAGGCTATTGCAGAAATATATGATGAACTGGGTTTAAACAAGAAATACGAGGAGTATGTAAAGAAGGCTCAGGATCAGCAGTATTAGAAAAAAATGTGAGCAGTGAGAAAAATAAAAAAGACTATAAGGAGATATTATGGAAAATTCTAAAAAAGAAGCGAGCAGAATAATAACAGCGACCTGCCGCAGAGAATGTGGCAGATTTGATGATGACTTTTCCAATCAACAGGTATTAACTTATCAGGTAATTGATGAGATCATAAGGGGCTTGATAGAGGAAGACGTGAAACCGAGGGTGGAAATTGATTTTTTTGATCAGTGGTTAAACTTGATAGTTTCCAGCAGTTACGAGTTGGAGTTCAACGAGGATAGCACTGAGGTTACCTGCAGTTTTACAGTGAATAATGTACCTGATCCCGATGGTAATTTAATGGCTTCTGTGGAATTTGCCGGTGGAGAAGATTTAGGGAATTCCATAAATGAAAATTTGTTGAAAAAAATCAATAGTCTAAATGCAAGCGAGCCGGGTGATGAGAAAGAAAAGGAGGCTGATTATTTAGAGATTATCGAGAATCTGGGATTTCATTTAGCGGCTTTTCGTTATCTCAGTTTGTATGTGCGTGAACAATTTGAAGAATGTAAGGATATATTCTGTGAAGTAGGAATGAGTTTGGAATCACCCCATTTAAATTTTATTATTATTCTAATAGACACTTGTGTGAATCTGATTTGTGGTAGTGGTGCAAAGGTAATAGAGAATATTAATAATGTGATTACAGAAGGTATGGAATTTACAGAAGCAGAGGATTTTAAAAGCTCAATTTATGGAACAATCGGCAGATATCTGGAGGAGAATAAAAGAGGTGTTAACAGAATACTGCATGATCATACTTTTCCTATATCAGAGAAGTATTCACTATTATTTTCTACTAGCATATCTTTACAAAAGATTGGCGATAACCGCAAGGCTGTGCAATATTTGAGACTGGCAGAGAAATATGCGGGAAAAAATATCAACCATTCCCTATATCTGATAGACGCTCTTAATGAGCTGGAATTGTGGGAAGATGCATTGCAATTCATTACCCGTCTGGAAAAAGAGCAGGGGAAAAAACTGGTTTTAACTTATGCCAAAGTTAAAACTTTGATGGCAGGTGAGCAGCATCAGGAAGCTCTGAAACTTCTGGAAAAACTCATGGTTGAGAGTGAGGAAGAAAATGTGGAGATGTTATGCTTAAAAGGTGATTGCTTTTTGACTCAAAAAAGGTTCCTGGAAGCAGTCGCCTGCTATAATAGAGTTCTGGATATAGAACCGGATTTTGCAAAAGCCCTGATCAATCTGGGGGCGTATTACTATTTTGAACTGAAAGACTACCGCAAGGCATTGCATTATCTGCTAACTGCCGAGAAGCAGGGTGACCTGCATTTTTACGTTTATGAAATAATTTCTGAAATATATCGGGAACTGGAATTAGAGCGTAAACACCTGGAGTATGAGATCAAAGCCAAGAATGCCAAAGTTAAGCAAGATTTTGATTAGAAGTGATTGATCAGCCTGAGGAAGTTATCTGTCTGATTTTTGTTGCTTTGTCCGGGACGATAGTTATTGATCATGATAGTGAAGATGAGGTTATGATCCCGGGCAGTTTTCAGATAGCCGGCTATGCAGTCAATTCTGCTCATACTGCCGGTTTTAGCGTAAATATCCAGGTCTGCCAGTTTATCACGCTTAGCTAATGTGCCATAGCCAGGCTGCGAAAGACAGTTACGGAATTCGGGAATATCATTCATATAAAGCAGGATTCTGTTCAATGCTGCCGGAGTGATCAGGTTATAGCGCGAGAGTCCGCAGGCATCAGCCAGGCGGTAGTCAGTTTTGGGGATGCAGATATTTTCAAAAAACACTTCCAATATCATTATTCCATTATTAAAGGAACCATAACCGGATTCGTTCCAGGCAAGATGCCGCAGTAGTGCTTCACCAGCCTGATTATTACTATCCTGCAGGAATTGGCGGATGATGAGCCTGAGTGGAGGTGAATAATGAGTGAAGAGCGGAGTGATATTCTCTGATATTACCTTTGATTCATCAATATCCAGGGGATTTCCGCTGATCAAGATACCGGCTTTTTCCAGGGAAGCTTTCAGTAAAGAAGCAAAAAATAGAGTAGGATTATCAGCAGTGATCATTTTCATGTAACTTTTTTTATCTTCACTGTAATTTCCATATACTGATAGGATGTTTTCGCCATTTATTCTCCTGGCATGGATATGCTCCGGCAGGGAATCGGCAAATGTCACGTTGTTTTTATAGGAAAAGTAATTAAAAGGCAGATTATCCATTATGGAAATATCAGCATCATCATTTTCCGGCGGATTAATAAATAATTCAACTGTAGTATTATCTGCCATAAGCGGACCAAATTCGGCAGCATACGAAAAGCTGAGATCATCCCAGGCCCAGCCGCTGCCCAGATGGCTTTCTTCAAAAAGATTATCGTTGCCTATGATATCACCCCTGATCTCGCTGATGCCATGTGCTTTCAAAGAGTCTGCCCAGGAAGTGAATATAACTTCGGGATCATACCAGTGCCGTTTATCCAAAGTGGGATCACCAGTGCCTGATACTATAAGATTACCAAAGAGGATATTCTCATTTGTGAAGCCGTCATAGCCTATATAAGTGGGAATTCTATATTCAGGACCCAGAAACTTCCAGGCAGCAGCAGCAGTAACCAGTTTCACTGTGGAAGCAGGGATAAGTAATTTATCTGCATGGTAACTCATGATTGTGTCACCAAAGGCATCCTGCACCAGCAGGGCATACGTTGCCGCCGGATCGATCAGATTTTCCAGATGAAGATCAGGAGTTTCCCTATCAACTATAACATATACCGTACGCTTTCCTGAACAGGAAACAAGCAGCAGTACAAGCACAAATAATTTCGCTAATCCGATTACTTTTTTCATATTAGCACAAAGAAAAGGACAAATTTAGGAGTCAAGCTAATTCTAACCCCCATCAGTCCCCAGGTGAGTTATGTAGATTAATCCTCCCGGATTAATCCTAAAAAAAGCCTTAATCGAGAACGATTAAGCAACAAAACTCCCTAACCGTCATCCGCCCCCAGATAAATAATGTAGATTAATCCTCCCGGATTAATCATTAAAAAGCCTTAATCGGGGACGATTAAGCTACAAAACTCCCCTAACCACCATCTAACCCAGACAAATAATTTAGATTAATCCTCCCGGATTAATCATTAAAAAGCCTTAATCGAAGACGATTAAGCAACAAAACTCCCCTAACCCCCATCACTCCCCAGATAAATAATGTAGATTAATCCTCCCGGATTAATCATTAAAAAAGCCTTAATCGGGGACGATTAAGCTACATAAGCATTCCATCATAAATAAGTGTCTCATTGCAAGCAGTAATTTTGAATTTATACGCGGCAAGAAGAGCTTAAATATCCTGTATATGAAACAATTAACAACGCAAATAAAAAGCAAAGAACAAGTTTAAAGTCACAGATATTTATAAGGTGATGCTTGTAGATAGAAAAAAACAAGAAGAGTAAGAAAAGAGTAATATCATAACTCCATACAATAAAATTAATTACAACAAAATATTACTCTTTTGCCCATTTTTACAGATACATACCCCTATATTTAACTTTTTTTTAAAAATACAGCTTACTACAATTATCCACTAAACCACTAACCACTCACGACTTCTTTTACATTTTACATTACTTTCCAACCTTCAATCTCCCCTTCCTTGGTCATGGATTCTGCGTACCCAGTACATCCTGGTCTGATTACATTACATTCTCTCTAATTTTCCATTTTCAATTACTCACCCGTTCACCAATCACTAACAACTCAAAAATGTTAGAAATGTTAGGAAAATGTTAGGTCATAACTATCCACCATAATGTTAGTTACAGCAAATCCTAACATTTCCGCCCATTTCTACAGATACATACCCCTATATTTAACTTTTAAATAAAATACAATTCCCTTCACTGATACACATTACCAGGTTCCTAATTCCAAGTTCCGAACCACTAACCACTTTTGCTTTTAGCTAAAGATTTTATTTGATTTTCCAGTTCCGAGTTACGTAACTAATGTGAAGATTTTTTTAAGATAGAACACGGATTGGACGGATTGCACTGATTAACACGGATAATGTAATGTAAGATTTATTTTACCACAGAGGCACAGAGAACACTGAGATTTTGGAGTACATTAGCTGTACTCAGCGTCCGTGATAATGTGTCGATCCGATAGGTGAGATAAGGCAGTTATACTAAATGGGCACTGAAAAAATGTAATGTAGCTTTTGCATTTATCTAAAGATTTGATTTTCGAGTTACGATTTACGAGTCTCGAGTTACGTAACTAATGTGAAGATAATGTAAGAATTGAACACGGATTGGACGGATTGCACTGATTAACACGGATAATGTATTCTTTAACTGTGATTGGGAACTCGGGACTTCGAGACTTCGAGACTACTGGACTGTCTCGTGACTCCTAGACTTCAAGACTGCCGGACTTCTGGACTTCACGACTGAACGTTTTCGTGTTTTCAAGTTTTCCAGTCGTCCAGTTTTCATGTCGTCAAGTTTTCCAGTTTTCATGTTTCGAGTTCCGAGTTCCGAGTCTCGAGTTACGTAACTAATATAAGATTATTACCACAGAGGCCATAGAGGGAATGTAATCAGACCAAGATGTACGCATTTTCCCATCTCCCATCTTCTCATCTTCTCATCTTCGATTTACCCTTCTCACTTCTCACTTATTTTCCTTCTCACTGAATAAAATGTAATGTAAGATTTTATTCACCACAGAGGAACGAATATTGCATGTGGTAAATAAAAAAGTTATGAGAAGGAATATGAAATACAAAAATATTATACTTTTAGTGCTGCTGCTGCCTGTTTGGCTGCTTTGTGACGGGCTTTTAGCTCCAGTAGCAAAAGAAGAATACCATGAAAATGTGATTCATGGTTACACCCTTGTCGATGAATATTACTGGCTGAAAGATAAAGCACGTACAAATTTGGAAGTGCTGGACTATTTGCAGCAGGAAAATCAATATACTGAAGCGATGATGTCTGCCACACTTAGTCTTCAGGATACGCTGTTTCAGGAATTTAAAAGCCGGATCCCGGCAGATGACAGTAGTGTACCTTATAAATTAGGCAGTTACTGGTATTACAGCCGGGAGGAGAATGACCGCCAATATTCACTGTATTGCCGGCGTAAGGGTGATATGACCGGCTCGGAAGAAGTGTATCTGGATTTGAATGAACTGGCAATCGGGAAAGAATATCTGGCAGTGAGCGGTATGAAAATCTCTGCTGATGAGAATCTGCTGGCATATTTAGCGGATTATAATGGTTCAGAGGAATATAATCTATACATAGAAAATATCAGCACTGGTGAACTGCTGCCGGACAGTCTTGCCAATATAGATGACATCTGCTGGGCAAATGATAATGAAACGCTGTTTTACTGCACAATTGATGGAGCAGGACGAACCGATAAGGTCTGGCGTCATCGGCTGGGGACAGAATTCACTGACGATGAGTTGATCTATACAGAGACTGATGATTCTTTTTACTGTTATGTGTATAAAAGCAAGAGCCGGGAATATATCATAGCAGGAACTTCCTCAAAAACAAGTTCCGAGATCAGGATTCTACGGGCAGATCAGCCTTGGGGTGAATTTGAACTTGTGGAACCCAGACGTCCCGGAATTGAGTATTATCTCACTCATCACGAAGATGAATTTTTTATTACTACAAATGAAGCTGCCCAAAACCATAAAGTGATGCGGGTAAATGAAAATACACCGCAACGTAAATACTGGAAGGAATTTATTCCGCACCGGCAGGATGTGTCGTTCAGCTTCTCAGTATTTAAGGATTATCTGATCTTCTATGAAACTGAGAAGTATCAGGACAGGATCAGGGTGATGGGCTTATATAATGGAGAAGATTATCTGATCATGCCACCTGATGAAACTGCTATCATGAATTCTGCTATTATGCCGGAATATAACTGCACAAAATTCCGCTATATAGTGGAATCCATGCAGTCACCCTGGCAGATATATGAATATGATCTGCTCACCGGAACGCAGACCCTGCTTAAAGAGCAGCAGGTGAATGGTTTTCAGGAAGGTATATATACCTCAGAAAGGCTTTATGCCACTGCTAAAGATGGAGAACAGATACCCATTTCTATTGTTTATAATCAAAAAAACTTTGCTCAAAACGGGCTTCATCCCATGTTCTTAACTGCCTATGGTGCTTATGGAGACAGCAGTGATCCCTATTTTTCCACGACAAAACTAAGCCTGCTGGATAGAGGCTATAGCTGGGCTATTGCTCATGTGCGAGGCGGGGGAGAGATGGGCAGACGCTGGTATGATGCCGGGAGGATGGAACACAAAAAGAATACTTTCACAGATTTTATTGCCTGCACTGAATATCTGATCGCAGAAAAATATACAGACTCCAGTCTGCTGGCAATCGAAGGTGCCAGTGCCGGAGGGTTATTGATTGGAACTGTGCTGAATATGCGGCCTGACCTTTTTGAAGTTGTGATAGGTGATGTGCCTTTTGTGGATATGATGAACACCATGATGGACACAACCCTCTCTGCCACTGTCTCGGAATACGAAGAATGGGGCAATCCCAATATTAAAGCAGAGTTTGAATATATGTATTCCTATTGCCCTTACTATAATATCACTGCCCAGGATTATCCAAATATCCTCCTGATGGGCGGTTTTTATGATCCGCGGGTGAATTACTGGGAGCCGGCAAAATTCTGTGCCAGGTTGCGTAAATTGAAGACAGATGATAACCTGCTGCTGCTCAAAATTAATGATGCCGGGCATGGCGGTTCTTCCGGCAGATATGATTATTTGAAAGAGATTGCCTTTGAATTTGCCTTTATTATTGACAGGATAGAACCCAATAGAGATAAGCCGAATCAATAAAAGAATAGCAGGAGTGTTAATTTGCAGCATCCGGTAGTTGCCTTTATTGATGATTTTCGTCTTATCTGCGTAACAATTACCCAGTCAGATGAGAAAATGGAATATAAGCCTGAAAGCTTCAGGCTCTGGGACGTAAATGACCAGCAACTGGAGATTTCAGCTATAGATGTAGAACCCCGCAGATTGCATATTACCGGTGATTTTTATAACTGGGAATTGCTGCCTGAGGGGGAAATGATCTGGGATAACCAGCATCACTATTATTTTTGTGAGCTTCCTCTGGAAATGGTGAAGCAGAAAAGCTTTAAATTCATAGAAAATGGCTTTATCTGGTATCCCCATGGTAAAAATCTGCTAGTGGATTCCCCAAAAGGTTCTTTCTATCAGAAGGGCTATTCGATCAGCAAAGACAAAGTCCGCTTTATTCTTAAGAATAGAATGTTTGGTTTCCATAACTTGAAATTACTGCTGAAAACCGGTCAGAACCTGCTACCGGAAAATTCCTACTTTCTGGATTACTGTGGAATACGCAAAATAAAACTTATCAATCGCGATATTTATAATCAGCCGGAATTTTTTTATAATAAAGCTGATCTGGGCTTCCGCTGGACACCTCAGCAGACAGTTTTTAAGCTCTGGAGTCCCATGGCAAAAGAGCTGAAAGTCCTGCTGTATGACAGTTCCAGCTCAGAAAACCCAGTCAGCATTCAGCAGATGCAGCTCACCGAAAAGGGTGTCTGGCAGGCTGCTGTACCTGGCGACTGGGAAAACCATTATTACCTTTATGAGATCAGGATAAATGAGAATGAATACCGTCAAATAGACCCATACAGCCGGGCACTTTCTATCAACAGCCAGCGTTCGCTGGTTTTTGATGACCAGAAAACTTTCCCGGACGGCTGGAATGAGCAGAAAGAACTGCTTCTCTCTAATCCTGTTGATGCCGTGATCTATGAACTGCATGTAAGAGATTTCTCTATCTCGCCTGCCTGGCGAGGACCAGAAGCACAAAGGGAAAAATATCTGGGGCTTACCTGGTCTGGTGAGATATCGCAGCAAGATAAAAAGGTGACAATTGGACTGGATCACCTGAAAGAACTGGGCGTTAATGTTATTCAATTGCTGCCTGTTTTTGATTTTGATACTGTAGATGAAACGGGTAAAGACCCATTAAAACTGCGTAACTGGGGTTATGATCCGCACTCTTATAATGTGCCCGAAGGCAGCTATGCTAAGCAGCCTGATGACAGCCATCGTCTATTGGAATTCCGGCAGATGATCATGACCCTGCATAATAATGGTTTTAAAGTCGTGATGGACGTGGTTTATAATCACACTGCTAATGTGGGAGCACCATTTTCTGTTTTCGATACTTTTATGCCGGAATATTTTTATCGCATGGATAATGCCGGTCATTATACAAATGGCTCGGGCTGCGGCAACGAAATTGCCTCTGAAAAACCCATGGTGCGTAAATATATCATCGATTCACTCCGCTACTGGCTCACGCAATACAAAATCGACGGCTTCCGCTTTGACCTGATGGGGCTGATGGACCTACCTACTATGCAGCAGATCGTGAAAGAACTGCGACAGCTCAAGCCGGATGTGCTGATTTATGGCGAACCCTGGGTCGGTGGAGCTTCGCCGCTGGCAAATCCTGCCGTGAAAGGCAGTCAGAAAATGCAGGGATTTGCCGTATTTAATGACCACTTTAGGGATAGCCTGCGCGGGGATACTGATGGCACTGCCCGTGGCTGGGTGATGGGCTCAGAAACCCTGAAAAAACAGGTGATTACGGGCATTATGGGTAGTATTGATGATTTCACTGCTGCACCTTCTGAAACTATTAATTATGTCTCAGCTCACGATAATTATACCTGGTATGACAAAATATTGCGGACAATGCCGGAGATCTCACCCGAAAACCAGATTAAAATGGCAAGACTGGGACTTGCTATCATACTCACCAGCCAGGGAATCCCTTTCTTACATGCCGGCTCAGAATTCCTGCGCAGTAAAAGAGTGCCCGACACTTCTGAAGATGACATCAGAAATTCCTATAAGGCAAATGATAAGGTCAACCAGATTGACTGGCAAAGAAAACTCACATATTTAGAATTCTTTGACTATATAAAAACCCTGATCAGCATCAGGAAAAAATATTCTGCTCTCAGATTGACAACTGCCCTGCAGATCAAAAAACGTGTCTCTATTCTCAAAGACGGTATTCCGGACAACCTGATTGCCATTTATATAAGCGGCTTGAATAAAGCTACCGACCTTATCATCATCCAAAATCCTTCCCTGAAACCAGAAAATATAAAACTCCCTGCCGGTATCTGGAAAATAATCTTTGATGACCAGTATAAAACCCGGCATATTCAAGCCACCCACCTGGAAAACAGCATCTCTATCCCCTATCTCTCCACCATGATCCTTGAACTGGATTAGTTCAGCTTATAGGTCCTATAGGTCTTATAGGTCTTATAGGTCTTATAGGTCCTATAAGACCTATAATCAGCATTTTCCAGTTGGAAAAAATGTTCAAATGAGGTTCAATGTAAGTATTAGTTTGCTGAATGGCGGGAAAACAGTTATATTTTTAGAAATAAGCAGATAAGAGGATGTGATTATGAGATCAGATTTAGAAATTGCCAATAGTATTAAGCCTTTGAAGATCAATGAGATTGCCAGGATATTAGGATTAAAGGAATCCGACCTGGAACATTATGGGGAATATAAAGCCAAGCTCAAATTATCAACTTTGGAAACATTGAAGCACAAGCCCAAAGGTAAACTGATACTTGTATCTGCTATAACGCCAACACCGGCAGGTGAAGGGAAGACTACTGTCTCGATTGGACTGGCAATGGCATTAAATAAGATCGGGAAACTGACCAGCGTGGCATTGCGTGAACCTTCTCTGGGTCCCGTATTTGGCATGAAAGGCGGAGCTGCGGGTGGTGGGTATTCCCAGGTGCTGCCTATGGAAGATATCAATCTGCATTTTACCGGGGATATGCATGCTGTGACGTCTGCTAATAATCTGCTTTCAGCTCTCATAAATAACTATATTTATCAGGGTAATGAATTGCAGATAGACCCGCGACGGTTGACCTGGAAACGGGTTCTGGACGTGAATGACCGTATGTTGCGTGACGTGGTGATCGGTTTGGGCGGCAGATCACAAGGCATTCCTATGGAAGAGGGCTTTGATATCACTCCGGCATCGGAGATCATGGCTATATTATGCCTTTCAAATGATCTGGGAGAATTGAGGCGAAAAATCGGCGAGATAACCGTAGGCTATGATTATAGCGGCAAACCGGTATATGTGAAAGACCTTGGTTTTGAAGGGGCTATCACCACTCTTTTGAAGGATGCCATAAAGCCCAATCTGGTGCAGACTACTGAGGGCACTCCGGCTTTTGTGCATGGCGGTCCTTTTGCTAATATTGCTCAGGGAGCAAATAGCATACTTGCCACCAAAACGGCATTGCGACTGAGCGAATATGTGGTCACGGAAGCAGGGTTTGGTTTTGATCTGGGGGCAGAGAAATTCTTTGATATTGTATGTCCCATGGGCGGGTTTTGTACGAATGCCACGGTTTTAGTGGCAACTATCAGAGCTTTGAAGCTGCATGGCGGAGCTAAAAAGAGCGAGATTAATAAACCTGATCTGAAAGCTCTGGCTGCTGGTCTGCCTAATCTGGCGAAACATCTGGAGAGTACAGCAAAATTCGGGATGCAGTCCATTATTGCCATTAACAGGTTTGCCGAAGATACAGAAGAAGAAATTAATATTGTCCTGGAATTTGCCAAAAGCATGGGTTTTGATGCAAGTGTAGTTGATTTTCATGGCAAAGGCGGTGCCGGTGGAATTGAGCTGGCTGAAAAAGTTTCTGCTATGATCGAATCAGGGAAATGTAAATTGAATAATCTTTATGAGCGTGACTTGCCGGTGAAGGACAAGATATTTAAAATTGCCCATGAAATCTACGGAGCAGAAGCTGTTGACTATCAGCCAGCAGCAATAGCTGCTCTGCGGACTATCAAGAAATATGGCTATGAGAATATGCCGGTCTGTATTGCCAAAACACAAAAATCACTTTCCGATAATCCTAAATTATTAGGCAGACCAAAAGATTTTCTGGTTACGGTGCGAGATATCCTGATCTCATCCGGGGCCGGATTCCTGGTGCCTATCACCGGAGATATCATGCGCATGCCCGGCTTACCGGAAAAACCTTCAGCTCTTAATATGAATATTGATGAAGAAGGTAATATTACCGGATTGTTTTAAAATAAAATACAGGAAAATGTAGAACACCACCCTTCGCGCAAGGCTACGGCAGGGTAGGCGGATGAGCATCGCCAATTCTTTTTATAGGTCCTATAAGTCCTATAGGACCTATACTCTTAATACTCCCACCCTCTGGCATTCTCCCGCAACAATAAATTGCAAAAAGAAAATAATAGTTGACATGAAGTTTGCGATAATATTTATTTGTTTCAGGATAAAAAAACAAAATGAGGAAGGCGGTAGCATGAGGCAATTTTTTTTGTGTTTGTTTATAATCAGTGTGAATCTGCTGGCAGCAGCAATACTGACAGTTCCGGAAGAATATACCACCATACAATCAGCAATAGATGCCTGTGCCGAGAATGATACAGTAGTGGTTTCACCGGGGAATTATGCTGAACATCTGACAATTTCCAATAATTCAATAACGTTGGGCAGTTTGTATATCACATCAGGTGATGAGAGTTATATAGCTGACACGGTGATAAGTGGTGCCTATAACACAGGTCATATAATCATAGTCCAGAATTCGGGAATGTGCAGTTTAAGGGGATTTACTATCAGTCGCAGCGAGTTATTGACGGGCAGGCTGATCTATTCTTCAATCAGTAATATAGAGCTTGATCATTTGCATCTTTCAGATATGGCGGTGAGTCCACCGGATGCCCTGATCAGGCTGGGTGGCGGCAGTGTATTGATAGATGGAATGGAAATAGCGAACCTGACAAATCCCGGAGATGACAGTGATGTGATCAGATTGAATGGGGTTACAGAGGCAACTATAATAAATTCAACGATAACGGGAGTAGAGGCAACCCAATATACTGAGAGCTGGCTTTTGAGTAATACAGGTATAACTCCATTATATATGAGCAATGTAAGTTTTACAGAGAATAACTATAATGGTATAAACTGGCGGGGTGAGGTGGAGATCACCGGGATGGAGCTGGCAGCCGGTTTTGCAAGCATGTTTAGTAAAGGGATGTTAGTGGATGGTAATGTGAATATCTCAGATTCAGAGATCAGCGGTTTTGGGGCTAATGGGATTGAATTGGCAGATAGTGAACTTGAGATGCACAATACGCAGTTACTGAATAATGGCTGGGGTATGGAAAGGGTTGGTGGTGGTTTACGGGCAGAGAATGTGAATGTGGTGATGAGCGGCAGCACTTTGAACGGAAATCAGGGTGTAGATGGCGGCGGAGCGTGGTTAAATGAATGTGAGGTTATTATAGACAGTTGCCAGATCGCTGGTAATTCTTCCGGAAATAGAGGAGGAGGAATTTATTCAGCGACTGGCAATCTGGAAATAACTAATTGTGAGATATACGGTAATAGTGGAGTTTTAGAAGGTGGGGGAGTATATGGAAATGAGAGTGATCTTATTTTAGAAGGAAGTAATATTTCGGGTAATAATTCCGGCAGCGGCGGGGGATTGTATCTGGAGAATCTGGAAGCTGAGATATATTCGTGTGTGATAGATAGTAACAGCAGTAGTCTGGCTGGAGGAGGAATTTTCCTTTTTGATGACAGCGAGAATGATATAATAATTGAAAACAGCAGTATTATCGGCAACATTTGTGGCGGAGCTGGTGGCGGCATGAAAATTGAGCTGGATGATGTGACAATAACGGATTGTGAGATAGCAGGAAACCAGGCGGGTACCGGCGGAGCTGGCGACATCAAGGCAGATGATGTGCTGATAGAGAATTGTGAAATAAACAGTAATATGGCAACGACTGTCAGCGGTTTTCAGATACAGGCAAATGAGTCAGTTCAGAACACCTGACCTCAAAGATTTTAGAGTGTCCCCAATTTTACAATAAGCCTTAAATTTGTATCAGGGAATATCGTTTCTGCCTGGTTAATTTCCTCGCATAATTTTTGTATAATTTTGTCGGAAGCTCTAT